>DATGEL010000019.1 GCA_035310145.1 Dehalococcoidia bacterium | reverse complement strand
CCGATCTGCGTGCGGAAGCTGAAGTCGGCGCCGGTGTCGAAGGGCGGGTCGATGTAGATCAGGTCGACCGTGCCCGCCAGCGGCTCGATCCCCGCGGCCGCGTCGCCCTGCAACAGCGAGGCCATCACCAGCTTGTTGTCGCCCCAGATCAGCTTATTGCGCGGGCCGTCGCCGCCCGCCAGCGCCGTGAACAGGTCGCCGCCGCGCGGGGCGTTCACCGTCTCCACGCGCTGGAACGGCAGGGCGATGCGGTCCACGTGGGTGCGCTTGTTGGCCCAAACGAGCTCGGTGTGGGTGTAGGGCGAGGTCATTGGCGGGCACCGTACGGGTAAGAATGAGACGGAATAGGGTTTGGCAGGGCGAGTATAGCGGATTTGCGGGGTGGTCGGCGGTCGGCGGTCGGCCCTCATCCTCTCCTGTCTCCTTCCCCCAATCCTGGAGGGAAGGAGACGATCCAGCCGTGAGCGTTCCGACCGGCTTGCGGCTAACCCTGCTGCGACGAGCCTGCCGTAATCGACCTCGCCAGCATCGAAAGATGCATGACTTGCAGGCGGCAACCGGCTGCTATGTCGAGCCTGCCGAAACCGGCCTCGCTAGCCCGACGCCGCTACGGAACTTCCTCCCCAGGATCGCCCCTCTCCTTCTCCCAGGATTGGGAGAAGGAGAGGGGAAGGGGGTGAGGATGAGGGCCGAGCGGGCCGATCAGGGCCGAAGCTCCTGCAATGCCCTGAGGCTCTGCTCGCCGGGCGTGCCGCTGGGAGCGAAGGGCGCGAAGTAGAGGATCGGGATCGTCACGCCGGCGTCCACGTACTGCTGCACGCGCTCGCGGCAGGCGGCGGCGCTGCCAACCAGCACCAGCTCGTCCAGCAGCGCGTCGCTCACCGCGGCCAGGGCGCCGCGCCGGTCGCCGGCGGCCCAGGCGTCGAGCATCGGGCGCAGCGCCGGGCCGCGCCCCAGCCACTCGTGGAAGGCAGCGTAGACGGGCGTGGTCAGATAGGTCGTGATCAGCCGCTTCGCCTGCTGGCGCGTGTAGGCCGCGTCGTCCGTGACGCAGACGAAGATGCGGCAGCCGATCTCGAAGCGCGCCGGGTCTTTGCCCGCCTCCTTCGCCGCGGCTTTGGCGATCGGCACAACCTTCTTCACGTCTTCGGCCGAGAGCCAGTTGATGATCGCGCCGTCGCCCAGCCGCCCGGCCAGGCGCAGCATCCCCTCGCGCAGGGCGGCGATGTAGATCGGCACCGACTGCGCCGGCGGGCGCGAGAGGCGGAAGTTGCGCACGCGGAAGCGGCCGGACTCGAAGCTGAGGCGCTCGCCCGCCAGCAGGCCGCGCAGGATCTTCGTCGCGTCGCGCACCTGGCGGTAGGGGTCGGAGAAGGGCAGACCGCCCCAGTCGTCCACGATCGCCGGCGAGGAGGAGCCGATGCCGAGCACAACGCGGCCGGGCGCAAGCTCAGAGAGCGCCGCGGCCTGCATGGCGAGCACGGAGGGCGTGCGCGTGTAGACGTTGGCGATCGCCGTGCCGACGGTCAGCCCCTCGCTCCAGGCTGCCGTTGCGGCCAGCGGCGTGAAGCAGTCGATGCCGTCGACTTCGAGCGACCAGGCGTCGGTATAGCCGATGCGCTCGGCCTCTTGAATCGCCGTGCGCTGCTCGGCCAGGCTCAGCCCTTCGAGCGGCAGGGAGAAGCCCCAGCGCTGCTGTTCCGCCATGCCGTTCCCCCCGTGCGCCGGTTTGGCAACCGTGTCCGTGTCGAACCGCGTCGAGTCTAGCCGATCGGCGGCGTGCGGGGCAGCGGGCCCTCACCCCCGGTCAATCTCACGGTCCCAATCCTGGGCGAGGGGAGCTTGTACGCGGGAGGAATGGTGGCTGAAGGCGTGGCTCCGGTGGCCACTTCCAGCGGCGCACATCGAGCACTCCTCGCGCCAACCGGCGCGATGCACAATAACCGGCCAACCCGACGCCCTCTGGATCGCTGCAACCCGGGATCGCCCCTCTCCTTCTCCCAGTATTGGGAGAAGGAGAGGGGACGGGGGAGAGGATGAGGGCCACCCGCCGCGCCTCACGGCTCGACGCGCGTGACGCCGGGCACGCGGTCGAAGCCGCCGTCGAAGGAGACGATCTCGCTGATGCCCACCTGCAGCGCCAGCACCGCATGATAGGCATCCGCGAACGAGAGGTTGCTGCCGGTGTACAGGTCGAACACGCGTCGCATCATGCGCTTGTGCGGCAGGGCGAGTCCCGCCAGCTCCAGGAGCGGGAGCAGCGCGTCGCGGATCTCGCCGCGGGTATGACCGTAGCCGCGCTGGAGCGTAAACACGGTCTCGAACACCACCGTATCGGTGGAGTACCCCTGCACGAGCCCCCGCTCGATGCGCAAGAGATAGGCCGTAGAACGTGGAGAATGATCCGGGTGATCGCGAAGGATATGGCGCAGGAAGATATTCGTGTCGACGAACTGTCGGGCCATTACTCCCGTGTCCGATCGCGCACGTCGTCGGCGATCGCGCGCTCAGCGAGATCCCGCAGCCCTTCAGCACTCAGCGGCGGCCCGTCCGACCGCAGCAGTCCCGCCGTCCGCTCCACGACGCTGCGCGCACGCTCGATCCGCACGCCGCCGTCTTCAACGATGAACGCGAGCTTGTCATGCGGCTTTAATCCCAGCAAGCGCCGGACCTCGCTGGGCACGGTCGCCTGCCCTTTGCTGGTGACGGCGGTTTGATACTCACGCACGGTCTCACCCTCACGCTTCATTGCCTCGGATAAGATGCATTACTCAATGTGTACAGTAATACTAGATGCTGGTGCGCTGCCACGCAAGCAGGGCAGCAAGCAGGCAGACGCGCTTGCCCGCGGGCCGGTGGCGCCTGGCCCGCGCCGATGATTTGCGATAAAGAATTATGTTTGCGGAGCCGAAGGAAGGATGCCGCGTCCGCCGCGGCTCCGTACCGTGCAAAGCGACGCACCCGCGCAGCCATGACCATCTCGCTTCCGCCGGACGGGCCGCCCGCCGAACTGCACGGCGAAGCGGGGGCGAGGCGGCTACCAGCGGAGGTTCGATCGCGATGTTGGCCCTGCTTATCCTCCTGATCCTGCTCTTTCTGATCTTCGGCGGGCTTGGCCTGTTCGTGGCCAAGTGGCTGCTGATCATCTGCCTGGTCGCGCTCGTTCTTGCCCTGTTCACCGGCGGCGGCTACTACCGCCGGCGGTAGCAGCGCAGCGCAATCAGGCGAGCGCGAGCACGCGCTTCGCCAGCCCGTCGAGCAGGGGCAGCACCTCGGCGGCGGGCGCCGCGGGCACGCTGAAGACGCAGCGCGAGACGCCGGCGGCGGCGTAGACGGCGAGGTCGCCCGGCTCGGGGCTGGCCCAGTAGGCCGTTACCGGAAGCACCGCGCGCCCGCGCGCGGCGGCGAGCCGTTGCAGCTCGGCCACGCGCACGGCGAGCCGTTCGGTCGGCTTCGGCGTGATCGGCATCCACTCGTCGCCGTAGTCGAGTACGCGCCGCAGCGTGCCCGGCGCGTCGCCGCCGACGATCACCGGCGGGTGCGGCTTCTGCACTGGCTTCGGCCAGCTCCAGATCGGGTCGAAGTTCACGTACTGCCCGTGGAATTCGGCGGCGTCCTGCGTCCAGATGCGGCGCATGGCCTGCACCCGTTCGCGCACCAGCTTCCAGCGATGCTCCGGGTCGGCGCCGTGGTTGCGCATCTCGGCCAGGTTCCAGCCGCCGCCGATACCGAAGAGGAAGCGGCCGCGCGAGAGCAGATCGAGGCTTGTCACCTGCTTCGCAAGCTCGATCGGGTCGCGTTCCATCACCAGGCAGACGCCGGTGCCGAGCTTGAGCGTGGTTGTTGCCGCCGCGGCCGCGGCGAGCGCGACGAAGGGGTCGAGCGCGTGCTTGTACTCATCGGGCACCGCGCCGCCGGCGAACGGGCCCTCAGAGTCGAGCGGGATGTGCGTGTGCTCCGGCAGCCAGAGCGACTCGAAGCCGCGCTCCTCGACGGCGCGGGCGAGGTCGACGACGTCGATCGCGTAGTCCGTGGGACACATGCGAATACCGAACTTCACCGATCGCCTCCCTTCGTCGCTCGGCAAACCTGCACGGCGACATGCTGGGACCAATGCTCACCGAACGTAAGCCCGCGCTGGGAGCACGAGCGCGAAGCGCTCGCCGTACTCGGACGGAAGCTCGCGGGGCTCCAGCAGAGCATTGCTGCAGGATTCAGGCGAGGCTCGCCGCCGCCAGCCCATGGTCGCGCGCGGTGGTCTCTTCCAGGTAGGCGGCGAGCGTGGCGGCGTCGCCGCTGCGGGAGAGGTAGTCGCGCACGGCATCCGGTTCGTAGTCATAGAGCGGATAGCACGTCCCCGGCCAGGCGCCGCGCGGCGCCAGCGCCACGGCAGTGACGAGGAAGCCGGGAACCTTCTGCAATTCCGGCCGCTGCTCCAGCTCGCCCGGCTCGGCGATACGCTCGGCCGTGACGATCACGCCGCGGGCCGCGCGGCTCATCAGCACGTCCTCGAACTCCGTGCCCTCGATGCGGGCGTTGCCGCGCGCGTCGGCCAGCGGCACGTGCAGCACCGCCCAGTCGGGCTGAATGCACGGCACGGTCAGGATCCGCTCGCCGCTGTACGGATCGGTCACGGTCTTGAAGCCGCGCGCTGCGGGCAGATCGCTGCCCGCAAAGCCGGCGACGGGCAGAAAGGGCACGCCAAACGCCGCCGCCCGCAGCGACATGATCGCGGTGTAGCAGGCGTGCTCGCGCGCCTCCACGCGGCCCTGCTCCACGGCGCGGCGATAGTTCGGCGCCAGGCCGAACTCGTTCTCGAAGCCGATGAAGCCCGCCGAAACGGCGCTCGCGCAGCCGGCGGCGCAGAGCAGATCCACGTCGTAGGCGCCGGCCGTCTTGATCAGGTGCAGGCCCCGCCGCCCCTGCCGCGCCAGCTCGCGGGCGAAGGCGTTCGGCGCCCGGTGCAGCAGGTTGCCGCCCAGCGCCAGCGTTTCGCCGTCGCGCACCAGCGCCGCCGCCGCTTGCAGATCGATCACCTTGCGCTGCGCCATCTCACGCCCCCGCGAAGCAGCAAGACACCTCGCCCCCACCGTAGCACCGCGCCGTGCCCGCCACAACGCGAAGCCGTCCGCGGCCGCTTCTATTCCCTCGTCCCTGCCTCTGTTCCTCGCAGGTCGTGGTGCAGTCGCAGCCGTCGCGCACCGCGGTCAGGTCCGGCTGCGCGGAGGCGAGAACGACGGGATCGATGGCGGCCGGCGCGGGATGCGGCACCGGCGGCCGGGTCGGGCCCCCGGCGAACGCGGCCGAAACCGAGACCAGCCCCAGCACCGTCGCCGCGGCGGCGATGCTCTTGCGATACAGCAGACTGCGCATGGTCCGCCTGTTCCGCCTGTTCCGACTGTTCCGACTGTTCAAGGTTGTGCCTCCTCTTGCTCGTGTGCTTGAATGCTGTACTCCTGCTCGCGCCTGCCGGCGGTCGCGGCTGTGCGCCGGGCCATTGCGCGGCGGTCGACCTGGTTGCAGCAAGACGAGCGGCGCAGTTTTGCTACAATCCTGTGAGCAGTGATGGCGGGAGCGTTACGTGGCCGAAATGGACCAGAACGAGCAGCATCCCGTTCAGGGCAAGCTCGCGGTGCGCAAGCAGCGCACGCGCGCGGCGATTCTCGACGCGGCCGAGCGCCTGTTCGACGATCCCGGCTACGCCGCCACGACGATGCAGGACATCGCCACGCGGGCCGAGATCGGGCTCGGCACGCTCTACGGCTACTTCGTCTCCAAAGAAGATCTGCTGCGCACGGCGCTCTCCGCCCGGCGCGATGCGGCGGCGGCGCGCGGCGCCGAGGAGCTGCGCCGGGTGCACGGCTCGCTCGACCGCATCTGTCTGCTGCTGCGCCAGGTCTGGGAATACCTCGACGCCAACCGCCGCATGTCGCTGGCGCTGACGGCGATCGACACCTCGCGGCCCACCGTGCGCCAGCCTAATCAGCAGGACCTGTTCGGCACGCTGGTGCGGCATCTGCGCCGCGGCCAGGAGCGCGGCGAGGTGGCGCCGGTGCCCGTGGAAACCGCGGCCCGCTCGCTGCTCAGCACCTACACCTGGGCGGCGCTGCGCCTCGGCATCTGGCGCGACGCCGGCGACCCTGCCACGGTGCTCGAAGACCTCGAGGCGCTGACCCGCAGCCTGCTGACGCCGCCGGCTGACGGGCACGCGTAGCCGCGCCCGCGCCCGCTTCCACCCTCCCATGAGGTGAAAGGTCACCGACCTCCTGTCACCTGTCACCTGTCACCTGTCACCTACGCCCTACGCCCCACGCCCTACACCCTTCCCCGTGCTACCATGCGGGGCGTCAGAGGATCGACCGGCGCACGGCCGGCGGACACGAAGGCGGAGAACGATGGACTTTCAGTTCACCAGGGACGAAGAGGCGTTTCGCGGCGAAGTGCGCGGCTTTCTCGACCGCGAGCTGCCCGCCGGCTGGGACGCGCGGTTCGACGGCAGCGAGCAGCCCGGCCCGGCGAACGACGCGCTCTGGGCGTTCTCGCGCGGCTTCACCCACAAGCTGGCCGCGAGCCAGTGGCTGGCGATGGCCTGGCCGAAGGCGTATGGCGGCCTCGAAGCCCCACACATGCAACAGCTGATCTACAACGAGGAGATGGCCTACCGCTCCGCCCCGGGCGGCGGCGGCATGGGCGTGGCCTGGGTCGGCCCCGCGATCATGCTCTACGGCACCGACGCGCAAAAGCAACGCTTCCTTCCCCGCATCACCAGCGGCGAAGACGTCTGGTGCACGCTCTACAGCGAGCCGGGCGCCGGCTCCGACCTCGCCGCGCTGCAGACGCGCGCCGTGGCCGACGGCGACGATTTCGTGATCAACGGCCAGAAGATCTGGACCAGCGGCGCCCACCGCTCCAACTGGGGCTGGCTGGCGGCGCGCACCGATCCCGACGCGCCCAAGCACAAGGGCATCAGCACCTTCGTCGTGCCGATGGACGCGCCCGGCGTCTCGATCCGGCCGCTGATCAACATCGCCGGCCATCACGGCTTCAACGAGGTCTTCTTCGAGAACGTGCGTATTCCCAAGGACTACCTCGTCGGCGAGCAGAACCGCGGCTGGTACCAGGTCGCCGTGGCGCTGGACTTCGAGCGCTCCGGCATCGCCGCCTACGCCAACGGCCGCCGGACGCTGGAGACGCTGGCCGAATTCGCCAAAGAGAACCCGGAGACCACCCGGCGCGATCCCGGCCTGCGCCTGAAGCTGGCCGACCGCGCCGTGGAGCTGAACGTGGGCACGCAGCTCGCCTACCGCATCCCCTGGATGCAGTCCCAGGGGAAGATCCCGAACCACGAGGCGAGCATGTCCAAGCTGTACGGCAGCGAGCTGTCGCAGCGCATCGCGCTTACCGGCATTCAGCTGCTGGGGCAGTTCGGCTCGCTGAAGCCGGGCTCGAAGTGGGCGAAGCTCAAGGGCCGCATGGCCGACGCCTACGAGTCTGCCGTCTCGGCCACGATCGCCGCCGGCACGAGCGAGATCCAGCGCGGCATCATCGCCGGCCGCGGCCTGGGCCTGCCCAGGGGCTAGGGAACGGGCCACGGGAACCAGGAAATAGACAACAGGAAATAGGAACCAGGAGACAGAAACCGGGAAACAGCGGACGCCCCGACTATCTCGTTCCTCGTTCCTGTTTCCTGGTGCGGGGGCGCATGGAGCAGCGCGATCTCGGCCTCACCGGACTGCGCGTCTCGGCGCTGGGCTACGGCTGCGGCGCCGTGGGCGGGCTGATGGTGCGCGGCGATCCGGACGAGCAACGCCGCGCCGTGGCGCGGGCGATCGAAGCGGGCATCAACTACTTCGACACGGCGCCGCTCTACGGCAACGGCCGCTCCGAAGAAAACCTGGGCCGCGTGCTGGGCGAGCTTGGCGCCGGCGATCGCGTGGTGATCGGGACCAAGGTACGGCTCTCGCGCGACGACCTGGCCGCGCCGCTGGCGGCCGTGCGCCGCTCGATCGAGCAGAGCCTGCGCCGGCTCGGCCGCGACCACGTCGATCTGCTGCAACTGCACAACCCCGTGATCGAGCGCGAGCCGGGACCGGAGGACGGCGACGCGTTGAGCCTGGCCACGGCGCGCGGCCCCGTGGCCGCCGGCCTGAAGGAAGCGGTGCGGGCCGGGCTGGCGCGCCACGCCGGCTTCACGGGACTGGGTGAGGTGGCCGCGCTCAGCCAGTTGCCCGCCGCCGGGCTGGAAACGGTGCAGTCCTACTTCAACCTGCTCAACCCCAGCAGCGCCTACGCCGGCGCCAGCGGCGGCGGGCAGGACTTCACCGGCCTGCTCGAGAGCTGCGCCGGCGCCGGGCTGGGCGTGATCGCCATCCGCGTGCTGGCGGCCGGGGCGCTCGGCGGCACGGCGGAGCGGCCCGCCAATGCCGGTTCACCCGGCGGCTCGCTCGCCCGCGGCAGCGACTACGCCACCGACCTGGCGCGGGCGCAGGCGCTGCAGCCGCTCGCCCTGCAGTCCGGCTGCGAGGGCGTGCCGGAGCTGGCCCTGCGCTTCGCCCTCACACAACCGGGCATCTCCACCGCGCTCGTCGGCTACTCCGACTTCGGCCAGCTCGAGGACGCGTTGCGCTGGGCCGAGCGCGGCGCACTGCCCGCTGCGGCGATGGATCGCATCCTGGCGCTGGCCCGCGGCCAGCAGGTGTAGGCGCGGCGCTCAGGCGCCGACGAGGTCGCGGGTGCGGAAACGCACCAGCGCGACGGCCGCGGCGCAGCAACCGATCGCCAGCATGATCGCGGCCGGGCCGGCGCGGAAGTCCTGCGCCGGCACCAGCCCGATCTGGTGGAAGGGCGAGACGCCGAGCAGCCAGCCCGGCACGCCCAGCAGCCCGCCGACCAGCTCCCAGAGAAAGGCGAGGCTGACCAGCCCGTAGGCGACGCCCGTGCCAAGGCGCGGCGCCACGGCGATCAGCAGGGCGCCCAGGCCGAGAAAGAGCAGGCTCGCGGGCAGGGTATTGAGCCCGGCGCCGATCAGGGTGGTAAGCGAGACATCGGCCCCCGACGCCGCGCCGCCGATCGCCGTGCCCAGGCCGGCGACAACCGCGATCAGCGCCGCGCCCGCGACTGCCAGCCCCAGCCGGCCCGCCAGCCAGGCGACGCGGCCCTGCGGCAGGGCGAACAGCGTCTCCAGCCGCCCTTCTGCCTCCTCATCGCGCGCGGCGCCGATCTGGCTGCAGCAGAAGAGGGCGATGAACAGCACGAAGAAGAGGAAGTAGAGGCCGATCACGCTGGAGGCGTCCCCGAAGCTGCCGCCGCCAAACTTGCCGAGCCGCCTGCGCAGGTCTTCTGAGAGCCCCGAGGCGACACTGCCGGCCACGGAGCCCAGCACGATGCCGATGCCGCCCACCGCCGCCGCCCACACCGCCAGGCTCAGCGACTGGGCGCGCAGCGCCAGCGCCGCCGGTGCGTGCAGCAGGCGCAGGCGCGGCCGGCGCACCGTGTCGTGCGGGGCAAACACGGCGACGCCGATATCACGGCGGCGTTCGCAGGCGCCGGCGAGCAGCAGCAGCGCCGTCGCGGCAAGCAGCGGCAGCAGCAGCACCGCCGGCCGCGCCCCGGTGAAGGCGCGCAGCTCCTCCGCCCAGCCGAGGGGCATGAGCCAGTGCAGCGCGAGAGGTCCGGACGTGTCGGCGACGACGCGCAGCAGGAAGTCGAGGCCGAGCACGGCGCCGGCCAGTTCGAGGGCGCCGCGGCCGGTGGGGATCAACTGGCTCGCAACCGCGCCGACGCCGACATACACGGCCGCGACGCCGATCACGACCAGCGCCTGGTAGGCCGAGCCGCCCGACGGCAGCCCGCCCGCCATCACGCCGAGCCAGCAAGCCAGCCAGAGCGCGGCGAGCAGGGCGCCGATCGCGACGAGGCGCGCGGCGTAGGCGCCGCCGCGGGTGATCGCGCCGCTGGCGGTGATCTCAAAGCGGCCGCTCTCCTCCTCGCTGCGCAGGGCGCGCACGGCGGCGAAGGCGCCGAAGAAGGCGGCGCCCAGCGCCAGGATGCCGCCGGCGCGCCAGCTCGCGTAGCCGCCGAGTGTTTCCAGGTGGTGCGGCGTGCCGTAGAACAGCTTCACGGCGGGGTTGTCGCCAAAGCTGCGGGCGAAGCTGAGCCGGTCCGCGGCCGTCGGGTAGGTCTTCTTGTAGCCGGCGATCGTGGCCAGCGGGTAGGCGAAGAAGATCAGGGCGAAGCTGAGCAGGCGCACGCGCGCGTCGGCGAAGGCGCGCCGGGCGAGCGCCCTACGCGGAGTGCTCATCGCTCACGCCTCCGTAGTAGTGCAGGAAGATCTCTTCGAGCGAGGGTTCGCGGCTATGCAGCGCCACGACGTTCGTGCCGGCGAGCGCGGCGATCAGCGGCGCCACGCTGCCGCCCACGGCGCAGCGCAGCGTGTTCGCACCGGAGCGCTCGATCGTGACGCCGGCGAGCGGGCCGATCTGCGGCGCCGGCCCGGCGAAGGTCACGTCGATCGTCTCCGTGCTCAGGTGGCGCAACTGGTCCAGCGTGCCCTCGTCCACCAGCCGGCCGCGGCGCAGAATGCCGACCCGGTCGCAGAGCGCCTCGACCTCGCTGAGGATGTGCGAGGAGAGGAAGACGGCCTGGCCGCGCGCCTTCGCCTCGCGCACCGACTCGCGGAAGGCGACCTCCATCAGCGGATCGAGGCCGCTGGTCGGCTCGTCGAGGATCAGCAGGTCGGCGCGCGTGGCCAGCGCCGCGATCAGCTGCACCTTCTGGCGGTTGCCCTTGGAGAGGGCGCGCAGCTTCTTGTTCAGCTCCAGCTCGAAGCGCTTGACCAGCAGGTCGCGGTAGGCGCCGTCCACCGTGCCGTGCATGCGGGCGAGGAAAACCAACGTCTCCTCCGCGGTGAGCTGCGGCCACAGCGTCGGCTCGCCGGCCACGTAGGCGACGCGGCGGTGCGCCGCCACCGGGTCGCGCCAGGCGTCGATGCCGAACAGCGCGGCGCTGCCGGCGCTGGGCCGGTGCAGGCCGAGCAGCATGCGGATCGTGGTGGTCTTGCCGGCGCCGTTGGGGCCGAGGAAGCCGTAGACCTCGCCGGGTTGCACGTGCAGGTCGAGCCGGTCGACGGCGAGCGTCTCGCCGTAGCGCTTGCTGAGGCCGAGCGCGCGGATCGGCTCGGACGCCGCGGCCGCGTGGCGTGGGGCGCCGCGGTCCAGGCCCGGCTTCTCCGTGCTGACAACGGCGGCGGGGCTGCTGCCGAAATTCGCCGACATGGTTCTCTCCAACGCTTTCAGCGGTCGACGCGCGTTGCGGGCTGTGTCGATCGGCCGCGTCGCCCGTTTGGCGGCGCCTGCCGCGCCTGCTGCCCGGCGGCGCGGGCGCGCCAGTGCTCGAGAATCGCGGTGAGCTCGGCGTTGTAGAAGTCAAAGAAGCCGGCGACGGCCTCCAGGCGCGCCTTTGCCGGCGCCTCGGCCGGGCCGAGGCCGGCGAGGGCGTCATCGGCGAACTCGCGCAGCGTCACGGCCGCCTTCATATCGGTTTCGATGAAGGCCTCCCAGCTACGGTCGCCGAACACGTAGTAGTCGCGGCGGTCGCCGGGCAGGCTGACCCGTTCGACCAGGCCGCTCCTCACCACCAGCCGGGCGTTGGTGCTGACGGAGGCGCGGCTGACGTGCAGCATGGTGGCGGCCTGTTCGAGCGAAAGCGGTTCGTCGGCCACCAGCAGCAGCCCGAAGAGGCGGCCGGCGATGCGGGGCAGGCCGAACTCCTCGAAGTACAGCCCCACCCGCTCGACGAAGCGACCCAGGCTGGCCGGCACGCGGGGGTCGTCGTCGCTCATCCCACCCTCCATGCATCTGAGTGTACGGTCAACGGTTCATTCAGTAAAGACTGAACGAACGAAACGAATCAAAGTTGCAAGTCTCCGCGTCGGGCCAGGCGGACGCAGGACGGTCCATCCTGTCGCTGCAGTTCGGGCGCCGCGCTCGGCATCTCGCAAAATCATCCTGGCTCTCCCGCGTTTTCGATGAAGCGGGTCGCGAATGGGAGCGGCCGTGCTTATCGGGGGCGGTACCGTTTTCGGCGGTCGGGTTGCCGGCTCAGCGTGCCGGCCCGCGGGTGCTCTGCGGGAGTCCTGAGTCCATCGTCATCGGGAGGGCGAGAGAGCCAATTACCGTGAGATCGGCGACACGGGTTCACCCCCACGTGCGTGGGGACCACGCAAGAGGCCCTCGGAGAGGGCCGCGGCGTCGAGGTTCACCCCCACGTGCGTGGGGACCACTGCTGCGCGGCAATCCGGCCGCCGAGTCGCGCCGGTCCACCCCCACGTGCGTGGGGACCACTGCTGGCGACGCTGGCGCAGGATTGGACAAGGCGGTTCACCCCCACGTGCGTGGGGACCACCCCGCGGCGCGCAGCACGATCGGCTGCTCCAGCGGTTCACCCCCACGTGCGTGGGGACCACCGACCGGGGGCGGCTCGCGCGCGGCGGGGCCGCGGTTCACCCCCACGTGCGTGGGGACCACGTCAAAGCGGGCCAGAAGCCGGGCTACCCGCGCGGTTCACCCCCACGTGCGTGGGGACCACTTCGCCGGCGGGTTGCTGCCGCCACGCTTCACCGGTTCACCCCCACGTGCGTGGGGACCACGCGAACGGCGCCGAGGCCGCCTTGACGCCCTCCGGTTCACCCCCACGTGCGTGGGGACCACCGCGCCCGCGCCCCCAGTGCCGCCCGCCGCGGCGGTTCACCCCCACGTGCGTGGGGACCACGGCGGCGCCTATCTGACGTTCCACGAAGACGCCGGTTCACCCCCACGTGCGTGGGGACCACATGAGACCCCGTGCCGTCAGATGGTGGAACTCCGGTTCACCCCCACGTGCGTGGGGACCACGATCCAGGCCGAAACGTGCGCGTATGCCGCTGCGGTTCACCCCCACGTGCGTGGGGACCACACCGTGATTTTATCCTGCGCCGCCGCCGTGTCCGGTTCACCCCCACGTGCGTGGGGACCACTCGTACTGCACCGGCGTCGCAATCCACGCCCACGGTTCACCCCCACGTGCGTGGGGACCACCAGAGTTTGCCCGGCCCCTGGTCGAACGCGGTCGGTTCACCCCCACGTGCGTGGGGACCACGGTTTGAACGTGTCCGCGGCCGGCTGACTGGTCGGTTCACCCCCACGTGCGTGGGGACCACGGGCCGACCAGACAGTGCGCCACGAGCAACGCCGGTTCACCCCCACGTGCGTGGGGACCACACGCCGGGGCGAAGGCCGCGGCGCTCGCCGGCCGGTTCACCCCCACGTGCGTGGGGACCACAAGATCCGCGCGCTGGTGGACTTCGACGGCAACGGTTCACCCCCACGTGCGTGGGGACCACGCTTGCGGGTCACGCCCCAGCGCCGCCAAATACGGTTCACCCCCACGTGCGTGGGGACCACCGCAGGATCAGGTCGTTGATGCTGGCGCGATCCGGTTCACCCCCACGTGCGTGGGGACCACATTCCCCTGGTGAATCCGCGCTACGCGCTCAGCGGTTCACCCCCACGTGCGTGGGGACCACTTGTAGGGGGTTTTGCCCGTCACCCACTTGTTCGGTTCACCCCCACGTGCGTGGGGACCACGGCACGGTGCATCGCGCGGAATGTACGCCGATCGGTTCACCCCCACGTGCGTGGGGACCACCCGCGCGCCGCTGCCGGCCGGCGGCCCCCCGGCGGTTCACCCCCACGTGCGTGGGGACCACGCTTCGAATTCGCGAGCTTTTACCGCTTGCGGACGAGGTAGAGGCCGTCGTACTCGGCGATGTCTCGCGAAGGCTCGCCGTGCAGGCGCAGGGCAAAGCTTTGCTCGCTGTCGGCGTTATGCACCAGCACGGCGGCGCCCTCACGCGCGCGCTGTTCGACGAGCTCCCACAGCTTCTCGCGCACCAGCGCCGAAACATCGCCGACAAAGACGCCAGCCCGCACTTCCAGCAGCCAACGCGTCAGCTCGCCGCGCAGGGACACCGGCACCCGTTCCAGGATTAAGACCATCATCGCCCCCACCTCAACCCGTCGGCGGCGCCGCAGCGCCCTCATCGTCCCAGTTCACGCCGCCGGCGACTTCGCCCTGCTCCGGATCCCAGAGACCGCCGGGCAATGCTTCGTCGGCGTCGAATGCAGACTCCTCCGCTTCCTCGACGCCGAGGACACGGTCGATGTCGGGCAGGATGCGCTGCAGCAGGCGCGAGGACTTGAACGCGTCGCGGCAGGCTTTGCGCACCGAGGTCTCGACCCCGGCTGCCGCCGCGCCGGCTGTCTGGAAGGCGAGCGGAATCGTAACATCAGCCTTGTAAAGGTCGGCGACGTCGTAGACAAAGCTCAGCATCTTGCCGGTATGGATGAAGCCCAGTGCCGGCGAGTAGCCGCCGGAGAGGATCGCCGCCTGGCAGACGCCGTAGAGACAGGAGTTCGCCGCCGACAGCGCCCGATTCACCGGATCGGACGCACCCCAATTGTCCCGCCGGAAGGCACGGCCACTCCAGGGCACGCCGGTCTCGCGACTGGCCCGTGCGTACGCCTCGCGCACGCGGACGCCTTCGCGCCCGCGCAGTTGCTGAAGCGTCTGATCGGGATCCAGCGGCTCTGCAAAGCGCATCTCGTAGAGCCGGCGCACGACACGCAGGCGCAAGGGCGGATCGGAGCAAAGGCGCGCCTGCCAGAGAAAGCGTCGCGCCGAGCGTGTTTCGCCCAGCCCCTGCGCGTAGAGGCGGACCCCTTCTTCACCCGTCCAGACGATGAGACAGCCGTTGTCGGCGAGCGCCCGCACGGCGGCGTGGGTGATCGTGGTGCCGGGACCGAGCATGAGGGTGGTGAGCGTAGCGCAGGGCACGGGCACGACACCGTGCTTGTCGTGCAGGGCGATGGCCTTCGCCTCCTGGTCGATGCGGCAGTGCTCGACGTAGAGGTAGCTCCAGCTGTCGCGCACTTTGGGCAGGGTGTGCAGGTCTTTCATCGCAAGTTCCCCTGAACCGCTGCGCACTACGCGGGTGCGATAGAGAGCAGACCGAAGCCGTAGGCCTTACCCGAGCCGATGCCATCGCGCAGCGCTTCGCGGAAGCGCTCGGCGTCGGTGACTTCGAGTACGCCTTCGAAGAGGACGGCGCCGAACACCAGCCGATTCCGCTGCTCACCGGCGGAGCGCCAGCCCAATACATCGTCCTGCGGGCGCACATCGACGGCCGGCACGCCCGCGTCGCTGCTGTGCACGCTGCACAGGCGAAAGCCGCCGGCCTCCGCTTTGCGCCGCAGCCAGTCGAGCTTCTGGTCCGCACCCGTAAGCACGGTGCGCCGGCCGTTGCGGCGCGCTCCGTCGGGTCCGCTCTTCGTATCGACCTTGCGCGTCGGATTGGCCCGCAGCCGGAAGCGCAACTGCATCCCCGTTTGAACGGACGCGTATGCGCTCGCCACGTCCTTGCAGTCCCAGCCGAGCGGGGGAACGCCGAGCAGGTAGGCCGGCGAGCGCACGCGCAGTCGCTCCCAGTCCGGCCGGCCGCGCGACTGCGCGATCACCAGCGGCGCCGATCGCTCGCCCTCCTCAAGCCGAAAGAGCAGCCCCGCCTCGGCGCGGCTGCCGCCCGCGGTCGGAAAGGCCGAGAGCAAGGTGCGGTGCAGTTCCTGGCAGTTGGCCAGGTCGCACCGCACCTGGTAGTCGCGCGCGTTCAGCAGCAGCCTGGAGAGATACACAGCTACTCCTCCTGTTCGCCAGCCGCCACGCCAGCGGCCGCCGGCTCCAGCAACTCCGTCCGCACCCGGCGCAGGGCGAAACGCCGGGTGGCCGGGTTGAACGAGAGCGGCACGTCCTGGCGCACCGCCTCGCCCGCGGCATCCTCGATCACGAATCGCAGCAGCCCGGCAGGCTCGCGCCGACCGGCCAGCGGCGGGTAGCCACGCAGCGCCTCCACGAGCTGCGCTTCGGAGAGCCCGCCGGCCAGCCACACCGGCGCGGCGGGCGCGAACGCCTTCCGGCCGAGGCAGAGCTGCCAGACGGGTTGTGCCAGCGCCGCATCGAGCCGGTGCAGCAGCGCCGTATCATCACCTTCCAGGCATACGAGAAAGCGCGCGTCCGCGAGGTAGAAGCGAGATGAAACCACGTCGGCGCCGCCGCTTCCCGCTGAGCCGCCCACGGTATGAAAGTCGCGCTGCACGATCCCCTCGCGATCCACACGTACACCCATGCGCAGGCGCGAGAGTGCGGCCAGGGTGGGGAAGCCGTCGTCCGGCCGCTCGACGCGCGGCTTGCCCAGCGCCGCACAGAGCAGGCCGATGACGCCAGACTTGGATGGTTCGCGGCCGGTGTCGCGTGTGCCGAAGCGACTCGCGATTCCCCAGGCCTGCATGGGGCCGTCCAGCCGCAGCAGCAACGAGGTCATGCGACGGCTCCCTCCGCGAAGGCGGCCGCGTTCGTGCGCTGGACCAGATCGTGCACGGAAGGCACGGCGGCCGGGGTGAGGCTCTGCAGATACTCCGGCTCCTCGAAGGCGGCGCCGCAGGCCCAGTGCGCCACCAGGCCGCTGTAGCCGGCGTACATGCGCTCGTGCTGCTCGAAAGCGCGTGCCAGTCGCATGACAGAGAGGCCGGTCAGCGATTCGCCAGCCCGCGGCAGCACGGGCGCCTCGAAGGCGTTGGCCAGCGAGACGGGCTGCCGGCGGTCGCGCACTACCGCCAGCACAAAGCCGGGCGCGTTCTGCGCGGCGAAGCTGTTCTGCTTCGCGTCGGGCATGGCGAGGATCGTTGCCTCGATGAAGGCGCGCAGGGCGCGGCGCGCCAGCTCCGCGTCGCCGTCGAGGTTGCGGACGAGCTGGTCAACGTCCACGTTGCTGTAGCGGTAGTAGCAGGCGGAGTTGAACTCGACGCTGCCGATCATGCCGGCGCCGGCGTCCTCCTCCCGCCGCTTCAGGTCGTCCACGGCGGTGAAGTAGTCGAACTCAGGGCTGACGCGGTGCGTGCTGATCGCGTGCGCCACCTGCGAGGCAGCGTCGATGTTCTTCGCCGGCACGTTCGCCAGCATGCGGCCGTACATCGCCAGGTCCGCGGCCGAGCTCGCCGTAGTCAGCACGGCGTCCAGCGCCTTTCGCACCTCTTCCGGCACATCCCTGGCGCCGCTCTGCACCTTGCGCTGCCGGCCACCGGCCGCGGGCACGGCGGTGGCCTCGGCTGCAGGCTGAGCGGCGGTCAGAGCGTCGAAGTGGTCGTGCACCGCCTCGGCCAGCCGCCCGATCTCGTCATTGCCAAGAAAGAGCAGGTACTGCGTGTGGTCGCCGTCCGTCGGTTCGGTTTTGAAGCCGAGCTTGTCCAGCGCCGTGATCACGGCGGCACGGGCCGCTGGCTCCTCGCGACCCAAATCGACCAGCTGCCGCGTCACCGCGTCGACCAGGCGCAGCGTGCGCTCGGCCAGGTTCTGCTTGGAAAGCAGGCCGTACTCCTTCACGAATTCGCGCACGCGGCGCTTGAGCGATTGGCTGGAGATACGGGCGCGGGAGATGCCGCCGAAGGTGCTGCTCTTGGGGGCGCCGGTGTCGTCGCGGTTCAGGTTGCTGGGGGCGAAGTTCTGCAGAATATGCAGCTCTACGAACACGTTTCCACTCCATCTCAAGAGCGCGTACCGCACTCGAGGGGCGGCGCTCAGCCGCGCTATGGTTATCCGTTTTCTGTCATTCGCCAGGCGTCTTGTTTGCCGTCGGTTCGTCCTCGTCTCGCTCACGCTCGGGCAGGCGCCAGAAGTCCTGCGCCCAGCGGCGCTGCACCAGGCGGTCGCGCGCTCGCCAGCGCTCCAGGTCGGCAAGCAGCCAGCGCCAATCCACCGCTTGATCGGCAGCGCGCAGCAGCGAGATCGCCTGGCGCAGGCGGTCGGGCAGCTCTTCAGCGTCGGCCACCAGCAGTTGCGAGAAGCGGCGCTCCATCGCCTCGCGGTTGCCCGCGCCCCTGGGCGCCATGCGGTTGAAGGCGGCGCCCAGCGAGTCGCTTGGCATCGGCGCCACCGTGCGGTTCGGCAGCAGCGCGGGCGGGTGCAGTGCGAACAGCCCTGCCACGAGGTAGCGGCAGGTCTCGATCCAATCGCTCCGGTCATCGGTGCGGTGGGGCGTCCGCCCGGGCACGTATGGCACGACGTACTGAAAGACGCCCGCCGCCTCGCCGGGCTCCTTGCCCGCGGAGCGCCGGAGCTGCGCCAGGGCGCCGCGGTCCTCCTTCCCCACGAGCGCGACAAGCTGCTCGATCAGTCCCCGCGCCTGCGGGTCCAGCCGTGGCGCCGCTGCCGGCGGCTGTGCCGGCGCCGTGTCTGTAGTCACGCTGCTCCTCCTTTGTCTCCAAGAGCGCGTCCCGCGCTCGCCGGCTCCGTTTGCTTCGCGGGCTCGCCGCCGCGCGGCCGCTGCCGCAGCGGATCGGACAGCCGCATGCGCAGCCCCTGCTCCGCCTCGGCGGCAGCGCGCAGCGCCCGCGCCGATTCGCCCTGCATATCTGCCGCCGCTCGGAACGACGTTTGCGCCGCCCGCTGTATCTCTTTGCCCCAGGCGGGAAGCGCGTGCGCGCCGTAGGTCTTCGCCGGGCCGACGGGCTGCCAGTCGTCGGCCAACGCGGGCAGGAAGCCGTCGAAGGCGAGGTCGAGCGCACGCCAATAGCGCACGTCGGCGCCCATGCTGTCCGCCAGGGCGCGGATCGCCTTCTCGTCGCCCTTGCGGCCGTCCGGCTGCAGGATCAGCCGCGCCAGGGTGTACACCGCCGACGCGAGTGCGGAGTAGCCGTTTTCGGCGGCCTGCAGCGCCTGCTGCAGCCGGTCTTGCAGCGCCCGGTCGTCCAGATAGGCGAGCGGCATGGGCAGCCGCTCTTGACGCCAGTAGTGCACGATCGCCTTGCCCGGCTCGGAGCAGAGGCCCAGCACGTCGAGGTTGGGCTGCTGCGGCGGCAGCGCACCCTTCCAGCCCTCGTCGTCCAGCGCTTGGGGGATCTGGGCGACGTAGTCAAGCACCCGCGGCCGGCGGCCTGCCTCAGACGCCGCGAAGAGGGCATGGCTGTCGCGCCAGACCGCGCGGCCCTGGGTCAGCGTACGCGGCCGCCAGCCGAGCTTCTCGTCATGGCGGTAGGACTTGAATGGGTCGAGCGCCTGGCGATCGTCCAGCACGATGTTCATGCGGAAGAGACAGCGCCGCACCTGCCCGTCTTCGTCGCGCAACAGCCGCACCGCCCGCGCCTGAAAGGTGAGCAGGTCGAGGTAACCCGCGGGCTTCGTGCCGTCCTTGTCGGGCACGGCGAAGGTCTCCTGCTCCCAAGCCGGCAGATCCGCGCCGGTGCGGGCAAAGGGCTCCTGCGCGTTGTAGACCACCAGGTTGAGCGCCAGCGTCTGGAACAGGGTCTCGCCGCGCACCAGCGCCGTATAGCCGCGCATGTTTGGCGCGTCGTAGAAGCGCAGCGGGAAGCTGACGCCGCCCGCGAAGGCGTAACCCTGCGTCGTGATCAGCGCCCGCGCCGCGGCGGCCGGCGTTAGGCCGGCATCGTCGTCGGTCTTGTCCCAAAAGCGGTTGCTGTTTGCGGCCGCGCGGTCGTGCACCAGGCGCAGGGCGGAGGACGCGTTGGTGACGGTCTCCATGTCGGTACGCTGGTAGAACGGCCGCTCGGCATCGAACAGTTCGAACCGTGGCCGCCACTGCGCGAAGTAGCGCCCCAGCGTCGCCGGATCGAAGCGGCCGGCGGACCAGAGCGCGGCCCAGGCGGAGGGCGAGGCCGGGCCGCGGAACACCGCGTGCAGCAGAGCCAGCAGCAGCCGGTGCAGCGAGGCGGTGACCAGGGGCGACTCGTCGCTGACCTCGCTCAGCTCGTGCGCTCGCAGCAGGGTCTCGCCTAGCGGCAGCTCGGCCGGCGCACCGTCGGGCAGCAGCACCGGAACCCAGGGCTCCTCCAGCAGATTGAAGCCAGGCATCACTCGCTGCCTCCGTTCGCGTCTTCCACGACGACCCCCATCCGTTCGTCCAGCCTGATGCGATATTCCTGCCCATTCGGCATCGCGATGTTGTTCTCGTCCAGCCGTGCCAAGCGTGTGCCGCGAAGCGTGGCGGAGCGCGAGGCGCCGGGCACCAGGTCGAAGGCGTCGGGGTGCCTCTTCACCCGCCAGTTTGTGAGCCCCACCGAGCGCTCCAACAGGTAGCGGAGCTGCTCGATCGTCGGTGTGCGCGCCTTCGGCAAGCGCCAGTATTCATCCCATTCATCGGGTCGCAGCACGATGAACATGATGGGCGAGTCACCCAGGCGCGTGCGGGCCTGAAAGGCATCGGGCTGATCGGGTGAATCCTCCTTGCGCTCGGGGCGGTCCGCGTCCAGCAGGTCGCTGCCGTCATGGAAGGGCGGCCAGATGCGCGCCTGCTCGGCCTCGAACTCGGCCACGGCGGTGTCTTTGTCGAACGCGGCTCGTGTCGCCGTCCAGGCGCGGCGCAGCGCGTCGCTCAGTTCCGCGGGCGGCTCGCCCCGGCCGTACACCGCCTCGATCAACGCCTCGACATCGCCCGGCACGGCGATCTGATCGCGCCCTCGCAGCGCCAGCCAGGAGCGCAGCAGGATGTGGGCGTCGTAGATGATGCGCGTTCCGTCCTCGAACACCGGCACGCCCTCCCGCTCGCCCTGCGGCCGGCAGATCCAGAGTTTCGGCGTCTCCAGCCCCGGCGGACGAGAGGGCCGCGGGTGCCGGTGCTCGCGGCCGGAGCGCTGCAGCAGCAGGTCGACCGGCGCCATGTCGCTGACCATCAGGTCGAAGTCCAAGTCGAGGCTCTGCTCGATCACCTGTGTGGCGACGAGCACCGCGCGATGAGGACGCCGCACCGGCTCCCTGCGCCCGTCCTCAAACTCGACCTCGCCCTCCGGCCGGCCGAAGCGCAGCAGCGTGCGCTTCTCCAGCGCGTCGCGCTCGCGAAAGCGGAAGCGGGCGTGAAACAGTTCCAGTTCGGGGCGGCCGTCGCCCGCGTCCTTGGCTGGGAAGAACGGCCGTAACGCCTCGTAGACGTCGCGGGCACGCCGCACCGTGTTGGAGACCACCGCAGCGCAGCCGCCGTGTTCCAGCGCCGTTTGGAGCGCCCGGCCCAGCGCGAACTCGCCGCCATCGACCGGGATCGCACCGTCTACGAAGTCGACGCTGAGACTGCGCGTGCTGCGCTCCGATGCGGCGATCGGGGCGGAGCCGGCGCCGGTCGCCGTGATCCAGGAGAGGCGCGGATACGGCTCGCACGCGATCGGCTTGGGCAGATCGAGCCGCAGGCCGCGTGCGTAGGCACGCAGCAGCGCGTCGCGCCGCGAGCGCGGCAGCGTGGCCGAGAGCAGCAGCACGGGCGAGCCGAGTGCGGCCAGCCAGGTGAGCAGGCACTCCAGGATGATCGACATGTAGGCGTCGTAGGCATGCACCTCGTCGAAGATCACGACCTTGCCGGCGAGGGCGCCGAGGCGCACAAACTGATGCTTCGTGGGCAGCACGGCCAGCAGCGCCTGGTCTACGGTGCCGACGCCGAAGGGCGCCAGCAGGCCGCGCTTGCGGGCGGTGAACCACTCGCCAGCGATCACGTCGGCCTGCTGGCGCGTTTGTGCGTCGCTTTGCAGACTCTCGTCGCAGACGTCATTGGGTACCAGATCGTCGGGGTTGTCGCGCAGCATCGCCTGCAGCTCGGCGGAGAGGGCGCTGTGGCCGTGCAGCAACTGCAGCGTCACCGTTTGACCGCGGAAGCGCCGCTCCAAAAACTCGCGCACGCGGGAGAACATCTGGTTGCTCGTTGCCTGTGTCGGCATCGCCACATAGGCGCCGCTCGGCCCCGGCGCCACGCCCCAGCGGTCGGCGGCATAGAGTGCGGCTTCGGTCTTCCCTTCTCCCATCGGCGCCTCGACGATCACCAGCGCTGGAAGTTGAGCGGCGAGTGTGCCCGCCAGCTCCTCCATGCGGGACTGGAGGTCGCAGGGTCGCGCGATGCTCGGAAAGAGCCCACGGAACGATATGGGTTGCGCGGCCGCGCGCCAGCCGCTCCAGTGCAGGCGGTGCAGGGCCCGGCGCGCGTTCTCGCGGGCACGATCCAGGTATGCGCGGGCGGCAGGCGCATCGAGCACCGGCGGGGCTGGCGGCGGCGGATCGGCAAGGAAGGGGAAGAATCGCGTGTTGGAGCCGATCCAGTCGGCGACGCAGGCAATCTCGGCCAGCGCCATGATCGCCGCATCCTCCAGCCGCTTTGGCACCGGCAGGCTGTCGAGCCCGACCGCATCGCCTATGAGCCGCACGACGCCCACGCGCACGTCCTCCCAGGCACAGTTGCCGACGCGCACAGGGAATACCTTCGCCCGATCGCGTCCTAGCTCGTTCCGCTCCTTCATTGAAGGAAAGAAGCCGTGGTGGCCGCCGACCACCTGCGCGAGGCGCCGGCTCACCTTGCCGTCAATTCCACACTGATCGCGCAGGATTTCGCCGAGCGTGACGGCGGTGACGACACCGTGGGGCGTGCGCGGCGGCAAAGCTTCCGGTCCGTCCAGCGTGAATAGAGCGCCGCCATACAGGCCGCGCAGCAGCTCTGCCGCGGGCTGCTGCTGGAAGGCGGGGCAGCCTTTGCCCGTGTCGTGCAGGCCAGCAAGGGCGGCAACCCAGGTGCGGGCGGCATCGAGATCGTCCATGCCGAGGCCGGCGGCCAGGTGGTACTGTGCGTATGGGGACAGCGTCTTATTCCAGATGTGCTCGGCCACGGCCGCCACGTCGAGCAGATGGCAGATGAGCGGGTGGAATGCGGGTGCCACGCCACGCTCGCGGGGGAGCTTCGCCCAAAACACTGAGAGGTTGACCTCACTGCGGTCGGCGGCGCTCATAGCTTCACTTCCTCTATGGGCTCTACTGTGTCCCCTGTGTCGCTACGCTCCGACAGGGACCCCTCCTCCCAGAAGGTGGGACGTTCTGACAATATTCCAACGGTTCGATCAGAGTTCCTCGCCGCGCTTGGAAGTTCGACGGACCTGGCGCCGGCTCAGGGCACGACTTCTGCATCGGCAACGACTTCGTAGCCGTGGTGGTCGCCGGCGCGGCGGGCGCCGGCATCGCCGAGCAGGCGCGCGAGCGACTCGCCGGCGAGGCGGAAGGGCGGCGCCGTGGCCTTCGGCGCCGTGTCTGCGGTGCGTGCAGGTGGCCCCTGAGGGCGGGTTGGCCGGGGGCGCCGGCCGAGCGTGCGCAGCACGCGCGCCTGTTCGTCGCTGAGCAGGCGCAGCTCGTGCAGCCGGTGGACGGCTGCCGCATGGCTGACGCCGTAGGCAGCCTCGAGGGCGTGCAGGGGTTCCAGGTCGAGCGGCGGCGCGGCCAGCGGGGTGAGCGTGTGCCTGGGGAGCAGAAACGCGGCGGCGAAGGCATCGGCGCGCTGTTCGGGGCGCGAGCGCGGGCCGGGACGGATCTCGCCCGCGTCGCAGGCGCTGACCAGGCTCTCGGTGTCGAAGAGGAGGTGCGCCAGCTCGTGCGCGACGGTGAAGCGCCGACGCGCGGGGGGATGATTGGCGTTGACCAGCACGGCGGACAGCCCGCCGGGCAGGGTGAGGGCGCAGCCGGCGAGGCGCGAGGCGCTGGGAAAGCGGGCGAGGACGACGGGGATGCCGAGCCGGGCGAGGGCGCCGGAGAGGCCGTGCAGCGGGGCGAGCGGGCCGAGTGCCATGCGCCGGCGCGCCCAGCGGGCCGCCAACTCGCCGGCGGCGGCGGCGGGCAGATGGTGCAGGCGCGGGGGAAGCGCGGAGAGTGCCGCAGCGGCGGCGGCCGGGCTTGCCTGCTCGATCAGGTCGGCGAACCAGGCGAGCTGCGGTTCATCGTTGGCGGTGACGGCGGCCGCGCGCATGAGCATGCGTGCCAGGCTGGGGGCGTGCGGCCGCACCGGAGCCGGTTGCAGGAGGTCGGGGACGGCGGCATCGAGGGCGGCGGCGACGCGGGCCAGCTCGGTGGCGGCGAGGCTGCGGGCGCCGGCCTCGATGCGGCTGATGGCGGTGCGGTCGAGGCCGACGGCGGTGGCGAGCTCCGCCTGGGTGAGGCCGCGCTGGTAGCGGGCGCGCTGGATGTTCTGGCCTATGTCGGAGTCGGAGAGGTGCATGACGGCAGTATGGCGGTGACGCAGGGAGTTGACAAGGATATTCCAGAAGGTGTGCGGAATTCGCACATGGGCCGCTAAGGACGGCGGCGGCCGCGCGACTGCCGGGTAGCGGCGGCGGCGATGCCGCCTGGCATGCCGCGGTGCTCAGCGTCAGGGCGGCGATGACGGCGCCCATGCCCAGGCCGTAGAGCACGAACTGCGCGAAGGCGCTGGGCAGGTTCGACACGGCGAGGCTGCCGCCTGCCGCGGCCAGAACGATCGGCAAGGTGCAGCTAAGCGAGGCGACACCGTAGCTCACCCCGAAGAGGAAGTAGCCACGCACGTTCGCTTGACCGGTTCCTCCTATGCGAGCGGCCGTGCGGGCGCCGAGCGCGCTGTAGATGGCCCGACCGCTCAGCATCCAGGCGCCGGCCCCGACGAGCGCGAGGCCGACGGCGAGACCGATCCAGGGGAACGCCGTCGAGAGCGCCTGCGCCCCGCCGCTGATCAGCAGCCCTGTACCCGCAAACAGCAACACGAACCCGGCGGTGACGCTGGCGCTCACTAGCAGTGCACGGGCCAGGCGCGGCCGAATGCGCGTTGGCCGCGCCGGGCCATCTTCACTTTCGCCGAGATAGAAGCCAAGGTACGCGGGCAGCATCGGGAAGCCGCACGGATGCACCGCAGAGACCATGCCGGCGCCGAAGGCGTAGCCGAGTGGGAGCAGGTTGCTGAGGCTGGTAAGGTAGCCGCCGCTGGAGGACGAGAGGCGCTCGACGCCGCCCGTGACACCGCCGGTATGTGCGTCAGTCAGCAGGGCGCCGATCACAGCGGCAGCCAACGCCGCCGCGGGGAAGCCGATCGGGAGCAGACGGCGCCCGAACCGCCACGGCTGTTGCGGCCCTGCACGGTCCTCCGCCAGCTCATGCCGCACAGCAACCCCCGCTCGCGCCGACCTACTGGCCGGCTGCGGCCAGCAGTCGCTGGATGTCGGCGCGCAACTGGTCCTCGGCGTAGTAGCCGGCGTGCCGCGTGGCCACGCGGCCATGTGCATCGAACAGCACGGTTGTCGGCATGCTGCGCGCGTCGAACGCGCGCAGCACCTCCGCGGTCAGTGCGTAGCCGGCCGGGTAGCGGATGTTGAGCTGCTGGAGCAGCCGGCGAGCGTCGTCGTGGCTGCCCAGCCCGGTGAACGGCCCGAAATCGACACCCACGAGGGTGACGGCGCCGTTGAGCGCATCGTACGCACGTTGGAAGCCGGGCATCTCTTGCCGGCACGGCGGGCAGAGACCGGCCCAGAAGTTGAGGACCACCGGCTTGCCCTGTCCCAGCAGCCGGCTGAAGTCCAGCTGGTCGCCGCCGAGCGTGGCCTGGTCCTGATAGGCAACAAGGGAAAAGCTGGCGGCTCGCCGCGTTGCCTGCGGTGCCGGCACGGACGCGACGGCCGGTGCGCTCGCCGGCGCGGCGGGTGGTTCGGCCGTCCGCGCGACCCTGCTACCGGCCGATCCGCAGGCGGCGAAGATACCGATCAGGACGGCGGCGATGGGCACGACGGTGCGGCTCGCCCGCCACGATCCGCAACGTGGTCGACGCATCGCCGGCCAACACACCGTTCCCATCTCGTTCCCCTGCGCTTCTGGGACACGCTCCGCGGTACCGTACGTCTCCGTGGCAGCTCCGGCAACCGCACTGGCGCGAATACCTGCTGTCGCCATTGTGCTCAGGTACCAGGGGCGATCCGTGATCGCGATCACCGCCGGCCAGTGCGAGAAGACCAGAACGTTGGTCGTGCAGGGGTCAGGTCACGCGGACAGCGACCGGATGAGTGGCGCGGGAGAGTGCGGGAGGACGCATGATGAGCGCTTCGTCGAGAACGAGGGCCGCTGGGTTCAGTGTGGTCGCCAGCGAGGAAGACCTTGCTGAACTCGTGCGCGTCTCGGCGCACGGTCCGCTCTTCCTGTTCCTGGACGATCCGTACTGCCCGATCAGCAACTTCGCCGCGGCACAGGTTATGGAGAGCAGCGTTGCGGTTGCGCGCATCGATGTGGCTGCAAAGAGCGAGCTGGGTCGCGCGGTCGCGCGGGTCACCGGGATCAAGCACGCATCGCCGCAGCTCATCCTCTTTCGCGGAGGACGAGCGGTCTGGAGCGCCTCCCACGGCAAGATCACATCGAGGGCGATTCTTGCGGCGCTGGCACGGCTGACGGTTAACGAGCTATCCTGCGCTGCGCGGGTCGCCGCTTGCAATCGCGCCCCGTGGCCCCGTGCTACACGCCCGCCGCATGCCGGTCGGCTACGGGGCGTACACTCGAATCTTCGGATAGGCGACGGCGGCGGCGAACCAGAAGGGTGTGCCGTGCACGATGGCCGGCAACTGGCGACCCTGCAGCGGCCCGGCGGTGGCGCGGCCCAGCACACTCCACTGGCTGCCGCTCTCCGCATCCGTGAAGCCGCCGTTCACCGCCTGGAAGGTTAAGCGCCGGCCGTCGAGCAGCGCGCTGAACGCCGTGGCGCTGCCGATGTCCACCGACTTCGCGATCTGTTCAGCATCGAGCGCCGACGTTGTGCCTTTCTGCCAGAAGATCACGATCGGCTCGTTGTCGACCGTGTCGTTCACCACCTGGGCCTTCTGCAGGACACGGAACGGGTATGCGACCGCCTCATCGTTGATCGCCACGGTCACGACGTGCTCCTTCGGCAGCAGGCGCTTGTCGATGCTGCCGTTGTAGAGGAAGGGCGGGTCCGCCGCGTTGTCGTAGCCGGCGTACGGATTCTCGCCGTACGGTCGATCGTAGCCCGTGTCACGCGAAAGCACCGCGCCCCGCGGGTAGCGCTCCTTGAACTGCGCCCAGGAGACGACCGCGGCCGGCAGGTAGGTCAGCTGCTTACCGGTGAGTTCGCCGACGATTGCCTCGCCGGCGAACTGCTGCCACCAGGACTCGGTTTGCCGGTCGTACATCACCAGATCCGAGTCAAGCAGGTTGCCGGTGGTGCCGAAGTCGAGCACGCGGCCGTCGAGCGTGCGGTCGAAAACGATCGCGGTGTTGCAGAGCGGGCAGAAGGTGACGGTGACGGGGAGGCCGCCGACCGTGTCGTTGACGATCTCGTGCCAGATCAAGATCTGCAGGGGATAGGCGCGGGCGTCGCCGTTATGCTCAAAGGCGATGACCGGCTCCACGGCCGTGAGAAAGCCGTCGCCGTCGGGCACGGGCCGGAACGACGGCTTGTCCAGCGGCGGGATGCCGTCTCGCGACGGACCGCCTGAATCGATCTCCCGCAGGTCCACGCTGTGACGCGTGAAGTCCGTCTTCCACCCGGCCTTGCTGAAGTGGACCGGCTCATTGGGCGCCGCGGCCGGCGCCGAACTTGCGGTTTGCGTCGCGCGAGTCGCGGGCGTGGCAGGGCGTGCGTTGGCAGCGTGCCGCACGGCTCCGTCGCAGCCGGCAGCCAGCACCAGCATTGCGAGAAGGGCAAACGCTCCGAGCCTGAGGCGGGCCGGTGTGTGGTCGGGGCGCGAGCAGCCAATCATCGCGCATCCCCTTGACTCTGCACGTCAGGCATACCCACGACTCGCCCTCCGTTCAGTGATCGGAGTCACGCTGCGCCGCGCATGGTTCTCAGCGCGGGCGCGTGGCCCCTCGGGCATGGCGGAGAGATGCCGGCGTGACGAAGTTCACACAACCGGCGCCCGCCGAGCCAAATTGTTCGGACCGGTGATCGTCGTCACGGTCTTCGGGTCCGGAGCGGTGCCGATCGGGATCGGCCGGGATGAACAGCCCCGGGTGGGCGGCTCGTGCGGCGAGGTCGTGCCGGCGCCCTTCTGCCGCGGCGAAACGCGCCGTGCCTGCAGAGGAGGCACGCGCATGCAGCGCGCAACGCATCATGGTCCATCGCCGCCACGGGTCAGGAAGCCCATCACCGTGCCCGTCGCCGGACTGCTCGCTGCCTGGAGCATCGTCGCCGTTCCGATCGGAGGCAGGCCGATCGCGAAGGCTCCCTGTCAGATCGAGCCCTCACCGGCAGGCGTTGAGCCTGGACGGCAGCGCGACGCCATTGAGCCGCTGCCGATCGGCGCCTTCGTGACGATGTACCCGCCGGTGTGCGGTGCAGATGGCCGCACCCTCACCTGGAGCTGGTCCGCGCTGCCGGAGGTTGAAAACTACCACGTCCAGGTCTCGACGCAGCGGGCGCGGCTCAGCATCGGCAGCTTCCGCGAGGTCGATACGGCCCAGAACGACTGGGTGACGGGTAACAGCCTCTCCTTGCCCGTGACCCCAGACGTTACGTATTACGGCCTGGTGGTGAACTGGGATTGGCGGTCGATGCGTGAGCCCGTGAGCAACATGGCGAGCGGCTCCTGTCGCTCTGCGTTGCGCGCCTAGCGTGCGATGGCGTGGGGGAGCCAGGCCATGCGTCTGCGTCACCAGTCCGCTGGCGCTGGTCTGGCTGGTGCTTCTGGGCATCGGCGTCAACGTCGTCTTGCTGCTTGCGGACATGCCGAATGCCGCGGCATTGCTGCTCGGCATCGTGGTGGCCGTCGTCATCGGCGTACTGCTCGTGCGGCTCTGATGTCGCGCCGTTGTGCGGCAGGGCACGGCGAGCGATCGTTCATGCCTGCGCGTGACGAGCCTCACACTCGCTGGCTGGCTTGCGCGGCGCACGGTGATCGCCGTCACCGACCTCTGCACACGGGTGGTCGATAACGAGGGCCAGCCACCGCCGCCGCGGCGAAGGGCAGCGAAGAAGGAGGGCCGGCCCAATGAAACGGTCGATCGGCGCCATCCTGGTGAGCGGAGTCGTGCTGATGATGCTCGGCGGCAGCGCACGACCCCGCACCGTCGCGGCGCAGGCCGCGCCGAGCATCAAGGTCACCTCGCCCACCGCGGGCCAGAAGATCACCGACAACGACATCAAGGTCGCTACATCCGTTGCCAACTACAAGGTGCAATGCGCCGACGTGGGCCTGCCCGACGAGGCGGGGGCGGGCCACATCCACGCCATGATCGACGGCATGACCATGGCCGTGCTGACGAACTTCTACTGCGAGCCGAGTTTCACCATCTCCGGCGATGGCCTCAAACCGGGCAAGCACCAGCTCATCGTCGTGCTGGCCGGGAACACCCACGACGACGTCGGCGAACCGACCACCGTGGACTTCGACTATGAGCCGGCGCAGGCGCGGCCCCTGCCCGCCGCCGTGACGGGCGCGGGCAAGCCCTCGGTCGCGATCACCGCGCCGGCCGACAAGGCGACGGTGGGGCCGAAGTTCGACCTCAAGATCCAATCGCAAAACTTCAAGGCGTCGTGCACGCTTGAGGGTAAAGGCAACGTGGTGGGCTACGGCCACTATCACGTGTTCGTCGATCTCGACATGGCCGGCATGGCGCAGGGCGGCATGATGAGCATGGCGGGCATGATCGCGATGCCCTGCGCCGACACGGTGCCCGTCGATCTGAGCGCCTGGGCGAACGGTCCGCACACGCTGACCGTCGAGCTGGTCAACGACGATCACACCGCGATCGAAGGCCCCGAGCCCGCGATGATCACCGTCAACCTGCAGGGATCGCCCGGCAGCGGACACCCGGCAGCGCCGGCCGCCGCGCCCGCTGCCGCCGGGCAGGCCGCGGTGCGTGCCATGCCCGCCACCGGCTCCGGCGGCAACCTCGATCGGCCGCGCCCGCTGGGCACGGCGATGCTGCTGACCGGGATCGCGGGCATCCTGCTCGCGGCCGCCGGGGCGGCGCTTGTGCTCGGCCGCCGGCTGCGCTCCTGAAACGGAGGCGGAGAGTGCGGCGCGGCGGGTGTGGGCAGCCCGCGGCGCCGCCTCTCATCGATCCGCCTCTCATCGATCGATGATCGAGCGCGCTGCCCGGCACGGTTGGCGCCTTCCAGGGCGAGTGAGGGTGGAGGAGGATGCGGATGTGGGGCGATCGCCGGCTCATGGCGGCGTCTTGCCGCCGGGCGTGGCTCGGCGGCGCCGTGCTCGGGATCGCGGCGCTCGTTGCCGGCTGCGGCTCGAACGGGCCGCAGGCGCCGACCAGAGCCGCGGCCACCGTGCAGCCCCAACCTGCGACGGTGGCCGCGGCCGCCTCACCCGCCGCCACGACGGCTGCCCCGGCGGGGACGGCCACCGCGGCGGCGAGCGCCATCACCGTCCGACCGGCGACGGCCTCCGCCACCCCTGCACCGACCGCGACGGCGCAGGCCGCGGCACGCGCAGCATTCCCGGCCCAGATCGTGGAGCCGAAGGACAGTCGCGGCCAGTCCGATCCCACGACCTGGACCTTCGCACCGCGTCCAATCACGGTGACTGCCGGCGCCACCGTCACCTGGACGAACACCGGCATCTCCACCCACACAGTGACGGCCGACGACGGCACGTCGTTCGACTCCGGCGCCATTCAGCGCGGTGACGCCTGGTCGTTTACGTTCGCAAAAGCGGGCACGTTTCCCTACCATTGCACCTTCCACAGCTGGATGAAAGGCACCGTTCTCGTCGGTGGATAGGCGTGGGATGGGCGAGCATTCGGCGCCTGGCCCGTACGCGGCAGGGAGCCGCGCCACGGCGCCGTCTGCCGGCAGTCTCTGGCTCTGGGCGTTGTCCGGACTGGTGGCTGGGCTTACGCTCAGCGGCGCGATGCTCGGGCTGAGGCTGCTGACCGGGGTGCCGTCGCTGCCCGAGGTCGTTCAGGATCGGTTACTCGAGATCTTGCCCGGTCAGCTGGTCGGCTCCCTGATCGATCACCTGCAGTTCGCAGCCAAGCCGTTCCTACTGGTCGGCTGGGTGGCCGGGCAAACGGCCGCCGGCGTGCTGCTCGGCGTGCTGGTGGGTGTCGTCGCGGATCGCCGGCGGGTTCGCCGGGATCCGGGTCTGGTTGCGCTGCACGGTCTGATCGTTGGCGCCGCGTTCTGGCTGGCGACGGAGCTGCTGGCGCTGCCCGCGCTCGGCGTGGGGCCGCTGGGCGTGACCGTGCGCGAAGGCGTGCGCTCGGCCGCCTGGTCGTTGGCCGCGTTCGTTCTGTACGGGCTGGTGCTCGTCGGCTTTCGTCGCCTGCTGGCGCCCCGACCGTTAGCCCAGGGCAGCGGGGACACGGAACTGCGGCGCAGCGTCTCGCGTCGCCACGTGATCGCGGTGTGCATGGCCGGCGGCGCGGCAGCCTTCGCCGGGGCGACCCTCTGGCGGATCGTGCAACAGCTGGGCGAGCATGGCACACCCACGGTCCGGGCAACGAGTTCCGGCGCTCAAGCGCCGCAAGCTGCAGCGCGGTCGGCGGCGCCGGCAAGCGCCGCGCTCGCTCCCGTGGACACCGCGCCCGCAACGCCCGCGGCCGCCTCGCCCATCGCCGCCGCCACGCGGCCGCCGGCGTCTGCCACGCCAGCGCCGGTCTTCACGGCGCCGAACGGCATCTCGCTGGAGATCACGCCCAACGACCAGTTCTATGTCGTGACCAAGAACCTGGTCGATCCGGTGGTGCGCGCCGACGGCTGGGCGCTCGACGTCGCCGGCATGGTGAACCAGACCCGCCGCTTCTCGTACCAGGACCTTCTCGGCTTGCCCGCCTCTGACCAGTTCACGACGCTCGAATGCATCAGCAATCTCGTGGGCGGCAACCTGATCAGCAATACGCGCTGGACCGGCGTGCCGCTGGCCATGCTCCTTGATCAGGTGGGTGTGCAGGACGAGGCTGCCTGGGTGGTGTTCACATCGGCGGACAACTACAAGGAGAGCCTGCCGCTGGACGCCGCGCGGCAGCCGCACACGTTGCTCGCCTACCACATGAACGGCAGCCCCATCGCCGACAAGCACGGCTTCCCGCTGCGCCTGCTCACGACCGGCCTGTACGGCATGAAGAATCCGAAGTGGCTCAACCGGATCGAGCTGGCAGCGCAGGCGCCTACCGGAACCTGGGAGCGTTCGGGCTGGAAACCGGATCGAGGTGTCGAGACGATGGCGCGCTTCGATACACGCCCCGAGCAGGTGCCAGCCGGCGTGCCCGTGCTGCTCGGCGGCATCGCCTTCACCGGCGATCGGGGCGTCCTGCGTGTTGAGGTCAGCGCCGACGCCGGCGGGAGCTGGTCGCCGGCCTCGCTCAAGCCGCCGCTCTCCCCGTTCACCTGGGTGCTGTGGTCGTACCGCTGGATTCCCCCGTCCGCCGGTGACTACACGTTGCAGGTGCGAGCGACCGACGGGGCGGGCACGCCCCAAACGGCGCAGAAGAAGTTGTCATACAGCACCGGCGCCACGGGGCTGCACACCATCCAGGTGCAGGTGGTTTGAGGCTGCCGCTCCATGGTCGCTCTGCGTGCCGGCCGATCGAGCCCCACGACGTGGTGTGCATCCGGCCCCCGATGGCGAGGGCCGCCTCATCGCGGCTGATGTCTCTGCCTATGGCCGCACCACGCCGTGTACCGCGCGCTCCTGGTCACCGCCCGCCGCAGGAACCTGGACGCCTGTGGGGGGCCCGGAGTACTTGAAGAGCTGCCCGAGCGCCTGCTGCACGCCCAGCGCGAGCGTTGGGTAGACATGCACGGGCCAGACCGCGAGCCCGGCGGGCAGCCGGGCGCGCATGACGAGCAGGAGCTGGTGTAACCACTCGGCCGCCTGAGTGCCGATGATATGCGCCCCGACCAGCTCACCTCCGACGAGGCCGAACCAGATGCCCGGCGTGAGTACCAGCTTGATCAGGCCCGCGGGCTCGCCCTCGCAGAGCGCCCGGTCCACCGCCGCCAGCGGCCAGCGCACGACCGTGACCCGGTCGCCGTAGTGCTGCCGTGCCTCGGCCTCTGTCAGCCCTGCCCGCGCCACCTCCGGGTCGGTAAAGGTCGCCCAGGGCAGGGCTCGGTAGCTAACCTTCTTGCGGCCGCCCGCCGCGTTCGTGCCGGCGATATCTCCGTGATAGGCGGCGACGTGGGTGAAGAGGTACGGCCCGACCACATCGCCCGCCGCCCAGATGTGCTGTGCGGTGGTGCGCAGCCGCCGATCCGTCTTGATGCCGCCTTTGTTATAGGCGACGCCCGCGGCTTCGAGGTTCAGGTCGGTGCGCGGCGTGCGCCCGGTCGCGACCAGCACCTGTTCCGCCGTGACCGTTTCGGGCGGTCCGTTCTGCTGTGCGAGGTGCAGCCGCCGCCCCTCGGTGGTTCGCTCCACGCGCGTCACCCGTTGGCCGAGGCGCAACGCGATCCCCTCGGCGACCAGCGAGGCGGCGAGCAGGCCACTGATCTCCTCGTCTTCGCGCGGTAGCAGGCGGTCTTCCATCTCTACGACCGTCACCGCCACGCCGAAGCGCCGGAACATCTGCGCGAACTCGCAGCCGATCGGTCCACCACCCAGCACAACAAGTGACTGTGGCAGGTTCTGGAGCTTGACTGCGTCGACGTTGGTGAGGTAGCCCGCGGTATTCAACCCCTCGATCGGCGGGACAGCGGGCCGCGAGCCCGTGGCGATCACGAAGCGGTCCGCCGTGACTGGCTGATCGCCGATCTCCAGCTTGTGGGTGGTGCGGAACCGCGCAGGCCCCAGCAACACGTCGATCCCCTCGCGACGGAACGTCTCGGGCAACTCGGTCTGCTCAATCCGCGCGACGATGCGGTCCTTGCGCGCCATCACCGCCGCGAAGTCGAGCCGGGCGTCTACGGCTGCGATGCCAAAATCGCTGCACTGGTGCACGATTCGTGCCGCTTTCGCCGAGGCCAGCATCGCCTTGGTCGGCACGCAGCCGTACCACAAACAGTCCCCGCCAAGGCGCTCGCGCTCGACCAGCGCCACGCGGTCCAGCTTCCGCTTCGCCACGCGGGCGGCCGTTTCGCCCGCGGTACCGCCGCCGATGACAACCAGGTCGTACGTCTCCTCGGTCTTGACCGCCCGGCCGCGTCCCACCCAGCGCCTTACGCGGCGACCGACAGTGCGCGCTTCAGCTTCACGGGGCAGCTTCGACATACGGCGGTCCGTTCCAGTCCGTTCTATCGGTTCCAAGGGTGGCTGTACGGAGTAGCGCCATCGGTGATCGCGATCACTGATGGTCGCCTGGCGCGATCCCGATATCATCGGAGGGTGTTGAAAAAGTCTGAATTCCTGTAGGAACCGAATTAATTGATTTCGCTGAAAACAGCACACAGTGAAGCGAAAGCAGCGAGCGCGAGGCCGCCTGCCGGTCCTGTTCGCCCGCGCCAACCCGTTGCTTTCAGCCATCGCTTGAGATTTTGTCCTGCCGCCACCAATAACGCTTCGGTATTCACTTTCCACAGGCCGCGTAACCGGAATCGCCGTAAGTTGTGCCACTGCTTGGCTTCCCCAAACAATGGCTCGGGCCAGAGCTTGCGTTTGCGCATCGCCTTCTTGTAGGCCGCGGTCTCGCGAGAGCCCTTCACCTGTTCGATGGCGTCCGCGTAGTAGGAGCGCTGGATGATGCGCCCGTCCCCACTGGCGGTGCAGGCATCGCGCACCGGACAAATCCAGCAGGTGTGCGCGTCGGCGCGATAGACGCGCACCTCTTCGGTGGGCTTCTCCCGCCAGAAGGGTAAGGGCTGGCCCTGCGGGCAAACGTACTCGTCCCGCTCCGGGTCATAGCGAAAGTGGGAGGGACCGTAAAACTCCGTGCGCTGGTCGAAATCCGGCACGGGGATGTAGGGCGTCGTGCCGGCCGCCAGCAGCGCCTCCAGGTTGGGCCCCGTGCCGAACTTGGCATCGGCGACCACCCGCTCCGGTTGGAGCTGCCAGCGGAAGCAGACGCGCCGGTACAGGTCGAGCATCGGCGTGTTGTCCATGATGTCGGCGGGCGTGACGAACGCCGCGAGAATGATGCGGTGCTTGCCACCGTCGACCACGTACTGGTCGTGATAGCCGAGGCTGGCCCGGTCACCGCTGAAGCGCCGCATGGGGGTCGCATCGGGGTCGGTGGTGCTCACCTGGTCGTCGCTGAGGCGCTGATAGCCCCGGCTGCGACTCCGCTCGTCTGGGGGATGCCGATGTTCGTCCAGCAGCTTCCACTGGGCCTGATTCTCGGCGGCGAGTTGCTGCTCTGCCTCAGCGGTGCCCGGAAAGGGCAAGCGCTCCGGTGCGGCGGGGTCAGGGGCGGCGGGCGCTGGCGCGCTGGCCGGCTCCGGTGTGGCCTCCGGGGCGTCCGCCGCGTCCGGCGGCAGCGCATACGGCGCGGGACCGCTCGGCTCCTCCTCGGTGAAGAGCGCCGCGAGATGGTCACGGGCCGCAACGGACCAGCGGGTGCGGAGCGAGGTGAGGGCGGCATTGGCTTGCACCTTCGTGCCATCGAAGTACAGTTCTTTGCCCCAGACCAGGCCCGCTTCGCAGCAAAGTTCGACCACACGGTTGAAGAACCGCTCGAACACCTCCAGCCCCAAGCGGGCACGAATTTTGGACAAGCTAGAGTGGTCGGGCAGGGGCTCGTCCCAGCCGTAGCCCAGATACCACCGGTGCGCGATGTTGAGGTCGGCGGCCTCGATGAGCTTGCGCTCGGAGCGGAGGCCTTCGAAGAACAGGATGAGCTGCAGCCGGAAGAACACGACCGGGTCAATGCTCGGGCGGCCGATGGCGGCGTATTTGTCGGCGACCCAGTCGCGCACAAAGCTCAAGTCGAGCTTGGTATCGAGGCGGCGATAGAAGTGGTCCGCCGGGAGCCGCTGCTCCAGCGAGCTCAGAAACAGCTCATCGCGGCGCGGGGTCTTCGGTGGTCCAAGCATGGCGGTCACTCCCTCCCTGGGTGCTGGCGGCCTGCTTGACTGATTATGCCGGGCCGACGACCAATCGTGGCGCGTGCGCGGCGCGGCGTGCGAGGTGAGGGATGGCCAAGGCGGTGTCGCGCATTCACTTGCTCGTCGGCGAGCCTGACCCGCGCTTCGCTGAGCGTTGGCAGGCTGTGTTTGCTGACGTTCCGGAGGTCGAGGTCTGCGCCGTGGACATGACCGGCCTGCGTGCTCGCGCGGATGTGCAGTGTCTGGTAGTGACCAATCGGGAGGCGGGCGAGAACTGGTGCGGGGGGCCGCCCGTCCCGAATGGCGTGTACTTCTGTCGGACGGCCGTCTTTCGCGGCTGGGGGGAGCGCCCGGTCCCCATGCCGCCGTATGTGGTCTCCACGCCGGCGTGGGTCGGGCCCGCCGCGGATGCGAGCGTCAGCGAACGCGTTGGGCGCGGCCTCAACATCATCCTGCAGCGCTTGGAGCAAGCCAACGCCGAGGGAATGGACCCGGCCATCCAGCGTTTAGCGCTGCTCGGCGAATTCCTGGCCGGCGTCGATAGTGTCGTTACCGCTCGTCGCCTCACCCACAGCCAGCAGCGGCTACAGCAAGGCGTCGAGGCCGCACAGCAGCGCGGAGACGCTACAGCCATCCAGCGGCTCACCCACGAGCTGCAAGAAATCGCTCGCCGGTTGGCGTTGGTGACGGACCCAGCCGGAGGTGTTGATGAGCAATTTGAGGCCCAGCTCCGGGGAGCGTATGCAGCATACGCCGCGTACCTCCGCGGCTAGTGCTCGTGCTCCAGGTGGATACCATCATCTGTAGTAACGGAGCACAACACAACGAACTTCCACCAGTATGCACAGCTCATAGTGTCTCGGCAGTGGTATCCGTTCATGTCGTACAACAATCTTTTTACGGCGTAGATGCGAGGCTATGACGCCTATAACTGGTCATCAAGCACCCTATAGCATTTTTGGTTAGCTTCAGTAGTGACAACAAGAGGATGTGCAGACCAGCGAGAACCGAGATGGGACCAGTTCAGCCGATAGGATTGCGTGGCATCAGGCAACATCCACCGGCATGTACCATCGCTAACGTACCTTCCTTACGGGCTCTACTGTCCCCCCTTTTTCAACAGCCTC
>DATGEL010000018.1 GCA_035310145.1 Dehalococcoidia bacterium | reverse complement strand
GTCATCCAACAGCGGCTCAAGCGGGCCGGGGCACGCTGGTCGGATGCTGGCGGCCAGGTCATGGTTGCACTCCGCGCCCAGCACGCCACGCAACTCGCCCAGGCCGCCTAATCACTTGACCCATTACAACTTGTCACACCCATGTGGCCCCGGCTTCTCCCACCGCCGCCCCGCGACGAGGAACGTGCATCGAGAAACGAGAAACCAGGCTCCTCGCTCCGGGCTTCTCGCTCCGTCTCCTCCGGTCACCTGCCACTTTCTATTCCCTGTTCCCTGTGCCCTGTGCCCTCGCCCAGCGCAGCGTGTAGAGGCCGCCGTTGATGTCGCTGAGGTAGACCACGTCGCCTGCGACGTAAGCGCCCCAGACCAGCGGCGTATCGGGAAACTCGGTCTGCAGCGGGTTGTGCGTGACCGGCGGCACGTAGGCGGCAAGCTCGCGGGGCGCGGTTGGGTCGGAGATGTCGAACACGCGCACGCCGTCCGTGTACCAGGAGACGAAGGCCAGGTTGCCCACCACGAAGGGGTTGTGCGCCGAGTAGTAGCCGGGGCCGGGCGCGGGAAACGTGGTGCTGTCGGCCGTCTGCATTTCGCTGAGCTGGCGCGGCGCCGCCGGGTCGGAGATGTCCCAGATGCGCACGCCGCCCGAGTGCCGCTCCGAGGGCAGCGTCACCGGCAGCGGGGCGTTCGCCAGCGCCGCCTGCAGCGCCGCGCCGTCGCTTGCGCCGATCACCACCACGGGCGCGCCCAGCCCGCGCCCGCCGCCCAGCGAGACGGCGTCGCCCGGCGCCATGACGATCGCCGCGACGGCGCCGGCCCCGATCGCCCGCGCCGCCTGGTCGTAGGGCTGGCAAGGACCGGCGTCGAGCAGAGCGACCCGGCCACGGACCGCCGCCGATACCGCGCCGCAACCGCCGCCGTCCACCAGGCTGCCCGCGATCACGCCCGCGCCGTTCAGCGAAGCCGAGTACAACGCCTCGCAGGCGGCGACCTGGCGCGGGCCGTCGGGCGCGTCTACCCGAAGATGCAGCCCCGGCGGCGGGCCGAAGATGCCGCTCTCGTCGGCGATCAGCAACTCGTTGCCGCCGTTCGCCTCGGCAGCGGAGTGCGTCTCGCCCTCCTCGCCCGGCGGATAGCGGATCCAGGCGATGAGGCGCGGCGCGGTCGGGTTCGAGATGTCGAGCACGATCTCGCCCGCGTCCCAGTAGGAGAGATAGGCGCGGCGGCCGTCGGCGCTGGCGTGGGCGCTGTGAGCGAAGATCTGACGATTGCAGCCGATGCCGCCGCTGAGATCCACGCCCAGCGCCTTACCCGCGCCCCAGGCCGAGAGCTGCTTCGGATGGCGCGGGTCGCTCACGTCCACGATGCGGAACTCGCCCGTGCCGTGGTCGCGCTCCGCGTAGGGCACGGCCAGCAGCGCCAGCATGCGATCGCCCTGCTGCACCAGGTCCAGCTCGTGCACGCCGATACCCGGATCGGTGGAGAAGAAGGAGAGCGTGGCCGGGTGGCGCGGGTCGCTCACGTCCACCAGCGCCAGGCCGCCCTGCCCGGCGCGGCCGCAGTGCTGGATGCCCACGGCCAGCAGATCGCCGCTGAAGGCGGGCGAATCCACATGCTGAACGCGCACGTCCTCCTGCGAGCTGCCGGGCAGCGCGGCGGCGGCGGCCACGGGCGTCGGCTTGGCCGGGTCGGAGACGTCGACGATGCGCACGCCGCTGGCCGGGCAGGCGCTGCCGGAGCCGTAGGCGCCGATGTAGGCGAAACCGTTGTGCACCCAGACGTTGCCGTTGAAGCCGCTGTCGCCGAGATCGGTCTGCCCCAGCGGCGTCAGCGTGACCTGGACAGGCCGCGGCGCCGCCGTGACCGTGGCCGCAGGCGAGACAGCGGGCGCGCTCGTCGCGTCCGGCGTGGAAGGCTCGGCCGGCGCGCTCGTCGCGGCGGCAGCGTTCGCGGCCTTCCGCACGGCGGGCTGCGCCGGGCCGGCGGCTGTGACTTGCGCGGCCGGCGTGGCGGCGCTCGGCCTCGCCGTCGGCCGCGGCTTGCCACCGCTGCATGCCGCCAGCAGCGCCCCCGCCAGCAGCGGCGCAAGGCGCGCAAAAGCGCGGACACAGTCGATCCGACGCTGGCTCACGGAATCGCGGCTCCGCGGGGGCTTGCCTTCATTCTGCGGCAGAGCGGCTGCCGCCGGTCAAACCACCCGCCGTGGCCCTACTCCAGGGCGCCGGCCGCGTGCAGCGCTGCAATCCGCGCGGCACTGAGTCCCAGCACCCCGGCCAGCACCTCGTCCGTGTGCTGCCCCAGCGTTGGCGCCGACCGTTGCACCGCCAGCGGCGTGCCGCCGAGCTGCCAGGGGATGCCCGCATGCCGCGCTCCGCTACACTCCGGGTGCGGCAGCTCCACCCAGAAGTCCCGCTCAGCCAGCCGCGCGTCCGCCGACACGTCCCGCGTCGTCGCCACCGCCTGCGCCGCCACGCCCGCCGCCCGCAAGGCCGTCGCCGCAGCCTCGGCTTCGCGCGCCTGTGTCCAGGCAGTGATGGCGGCGTCGATCTCGTCCTCGCGCGCTTTGCGGCCGGCACGGTTCGCCAGCGAAGGAGCCGCCGCCAGATCGGCGCGACCGATCGCCCGCGCCAGCGCCTGCCACTCGCCGTCGCTCCAGCAGGCGAGTGCCAGCCAGGCGTCGTCCCCTGGGCCAGCGCAGCGGTAGACGCCCTGCGGCGCCTCGAAGGCGTCGCGGTTGCCCTGGCGCTCGGGCTGGCGGCCCTCCACCTGGTAGGCGAGCAGCCCCTCGGCCACCAGCGGCAGCGCCGCCTCCCACTGCGACATGTCGATGCACTGGCCCTGGCCGCTGCGCTGGCGATGATGCAGCGCGGCGAGCACGGCCAGCGCCGCGTTGAGGCCGCCGTTCGGGTCGCCGTAGGAGATGCCGACCTCGCGCGGAATGCCGCCGGGATAGCCGGTCAGGCTCATCAGGCCGATCATCGGCACTTGCGTCGGGCCGTAGGCGACGTACTTGGCGATCGGCCCCGTCTGGCCGTGACCGGCGAGCGAGATCTGGATGATGTCCGGCTTGATCTGCTTGAGCTTTTCGTAGCCCAGCCCCATGCGCTCCATCACGCCGGCGCTGAAGTTGTCCGCGACCACGTCGCTGCGCCGTACCAGCTCATAGGCGAGTTCCATCGCTTCGGGCTGCTTGAGGTTGAGGGCGATGCTGCGCTTGCCCTGGTTGTACTGGTTGAAGTAGCCGGAGCGGTTGATGCCACGTTCCTCCTGCCACATCGGCGGCAGGCTGCGCACGGTGTCGAGCCGGCCGGCGGACTCGATCTTGATCACGTCGGCGCCCAGGTGCGCGAGCTGCAGCGTGGCCACCGGCCCCGCCCAGACCCAGGTGAAGTCGGCCACGCGCACGCCTGCCAGGGGCGGTCGGGACGAAGGTAACAGGTTACTGGTGACAGGTGACAGGGTGGGGGCGGCTGCCTCGGCCTTGCTCTCCACCTCGGACCCGCTGCCCTCCGCTTCGCGGAGCACCTCTTCGCTGTGCTCGCTCAGGCGCGGGGCGCGGCGGCCCGGCTGCCAGGGCGTGAGGCCAAGCTGCCACGGGGCGCCGGGATAGGTCAGCGTGCCGGCGTCCGGATGATCGAGCTGCACGAAGGCGCCGCGGGCGTTGAGGTGATCGTTGCGCAGCAGCGCCGCCATGTCATTCACGGGGGTGCAGGGGATGCGTCGGGCCTGCATCGCGGCATACGTCTCGGCCACGCCGCGGCCGGCCATCTCGCTCTCCAGCAGGCCGAGCAGAGCGTCGTTGTTCTCCGCGCGCACGAGGCGGTCGGCGAAGAGCGGACTCTCCGCCCACTCGGGATTGCCGAGGAAGTCGAGCAGCCGCTTCCACTCGTCTTCTGTGACCGTGAGCAGGAAGAAGAGCCCGTCCGCGAGTTGCACCATACCCCACGGCCCGACGATGCGCGTGCCCAGCCGGCTGGCGACGCGGTTGTTGTACAGGTAATGCATCAGGCCGCTTTCGAGCTGGCTGGCGATGGCAGCCTGGGTGGAGATGTCGATCAGCTGTCCGCCGGCGCCCCCGTCCCGCGCCAGCAGCGCCCCCAGGGTGGCGATCACCGCGTGCAGCCCCGCCTGATAGTGCGCTTGCTGGCCGAACGGCGCCAGGGGCGGCAGGCTGGCGTTGTCCAGCGCCCCCGGGCTGATCGAGAGCCAGCCGCTGGCCGCTAGGTCGGGCAGCGGCCGCACCGGCAGCTCGCGGTCCTCCGTCACCGCCAGGCCGAAGGGCGTGATCAGCGTGACGATGAGCCGCGGGTTGGCTGCCCGCAGGGCGGTGTCGCTCAGGCCGCGGCGTTCGAGCAGCGCCGGCGAGCCGCTGGCGATCAGGATATCGGCGCCGGCGGCGAGGCGTCGCAGTTGCGCCTGCCCCGCGGCGGTTTCCAGGTCGAGCACGACCGAGCGCTTGGCCTGGTCCAAAAAGAGGTGCAGGCCGCCCGTCTCGGCGCCTTCCTTGCCGGCAGGAAAGGGACCGCGGCGCCGCAACGAGTCGCCGGCGGGCGGTTCGAGCTTGACCACGTCGGCGCCGAGCTGGCCGAGGATCTTGGCGGCAAAGGGCGCGGCCACCAGCTCGCCGCACTCCAGCACCCGCAGCCCCGCCAGCGCTCCCTCCGCCATCGTTTCGCCCTCCCCGTCTCTCGTGACACGCCACAGCGTACAGGGAACAGGCCGCAGGGCGTAGGGGTGGGGCCGACGCCCTGCACCCTCTATTCCCTGTCCCCTGTCCCCTGTTCCCTGAACACGCCGCTCTTGCCGCCGGACTTGTGCGCCAGGCGCACGTCGCTGAGGCGCATGCCGCGGTCCACGGCCTTGCACATGTCATAGATCGTGAGGCCGGCGACGGCTGCAGCGGTCAGCGCCTCCATCTCCACGCCGGTCTTGCCCGTGGTCTTGACCGTGGCGCGGATCTCGATCGCGCTGGCGGCTTCGTCGGGCGTCAGCTCGACCGTGATGCCGGTGAGCAGCAACGGGTGGCAGAGCGGGATCAGCTCGTGCGTGCGCTTGGCCGCCATCACGCCGGCCAGCTCGGCCGTGGTCAGCACGTTGCCCTTGGCGATCTCGCCGGCAAGCACCAGCGCCAGCGTTTCCGCGCGCATCAGCACGCGGCCCCGCGCCGTCGCCTCGCGCACGGTCTCGTCTTTGGCCGTCACATCCACCATGCGGGCGCGGCCATGCCGGTCGAGATGCGAGAGGCGATCGGCGGTCATGGTTGGCCCCGCTCCAAAACGAGCGGGGCGCACCGGCGTGCGCCCCGCAGACTAACGCAGCGGTGAGAACGACGCTGCCGGCTAGGAGCCGAACTTCTTGTACCCGGTGTCGTCCTGCAGCGCCTCGGGGCCTTCGTTCGGCAGGTTCTTGGCGTAGTTCAGCGCGCCGTTCACATCGCCCGACCAGATCTCCTCCGGCAGCTCGTACAGCACCTCGATGCCGTGGCCGTCGGGGTCGGAGATGTAGACGCTGTGGGTCATGCCGTGGTCGACGCGGCGGTGGAAGGGCACGCCCTTGCTCTGCAGGAAGGCGATCTCCTGCAGCCACGCCTCGCGCGAGGGCCACTTGATCGCGACGTGGTTGATGCCCGTCTTCTGGGCGCCCATGTTCCACTCGCCGGACGGGTCCTGCACGCTCTCCGGGTTTTGCACCTGCATCAGCGCCAGGTCGTGGTGCGAGCCGGTGTTGCCGCGGTAGAAGCGCATGGTGACGCCGGGCCGGTTGGCCAGCTCGCCGCACTGCTCGAAGCCCAGGATGCCCGACCAGAAGGCGTGGGCGCGCTCGATGTCCTTGACGTTGAGCACCAGGTGATTGATGCCGGCCGGAGCCACCGGCGCCGCGGGCGGGGTGACCTCGGTGCGTTCCTGCGTGGTCATGCCGCGATCCTTTCTCACTGCCAGCGTTGGCGCTGGCAAACCTGCGGAATCCTCCCCCAGTGTAGAGGAGATGCGCAAATGCGGCATCATCGGATCGCGCGCAGGCGCGGCCGCCCGGGGTGCCTAACCCTGGTTTCGCCGGCGAAACCTGTCCCTTCCCGACACAGGAAGGGTCTCTCTGAGCATTCCCCGCAGCATGAGACGGGAGCGGGTTGGGTGTCTTCGCGGGAGGCGCCGGGAAGCCACGTGGCGCACGGGGGCGGCGGCCACTGGTGTTTTCGTCTCTGCGATGAGGCAGGCAAGACCAGCACGGTGTTGCCTGCCGCCCGGTTGGAGGACGGCCGGGGATCCCGCAAGGACACCGGCGCTTCGCTCCCCTGGCACGGTCCTTGGTGCGCTTCAGGGGTCCCTTCCTCGTTTCGGGAAGGGACAGACGGCGATGGCCGTCAGGGTTAGGCGCCCGCCGGATTACAGCGCGTCGAGCAGCCCGGCGCTGAGCGCGGCGCGGCGCGGCAGGCTCTCGAGCAGCACCTGCTCGTCGGCAGCGTGCGCTCCGCGGCCCTCCGGCCCGAGGCCGTCGAGCGTGCCCAGGCCGAGCGCCGCGGTGAAGTTGCCGTCGCTGCCGCCGCCCGTGGCGCCCTCGCCCAGCTCCACGCCCATCTCGGCCGCGATCGCCCGCGCCCGCGCGAACAGCGCCGCCGTGGCCGGGCTGCGCTCCATCGGTGGGCGGTGCAGTCCGCCGGAAACGGCGATGCGGGCGCCCGGCAGCACGGGCTGCAGGCCGCGCAGCGCGTTGTCGATGCGCCGCGCCTCGTCGGCGCGGGAGACGCGCACGTCCACTTCGATCTCGGCGCGGGCGGCGACGACGTTCGAGCGTGTGCCGCCGCGCAGCACGCCGGCGTTGAGCGTGGTGCCGTGTGCCGGCGCGTTCAGCGCGTGCGCGGCGATGGCCTGGTGCGCCGCCTCGAGCACGGCGCTGATCCCCTTCTCCGGCTCGACGCCCGCGTGCGCGGCGCGGCCTTCGATCGTGACGGTGTAGCGGCCCGTGCCTTTGCGCGCCGTCTTCAGCGCCCCCGCCGGCAGCGGCGACTCGTAGACCAGGGCGTGGGCGCACGATCCGGCCAGCGCCTCGATCAACCCGCGTGAGGAGTGGCTGCCCGTCTCCTCGTCCGAGTTGAAGAAGACCCAGAGCGGCCGCTTGGGCCGGCCCTCCAGCGCCCGCAGCGCGTAGAGCAGGCAGACGATACCGCCCTTCATGTCGAACACGCCCGGCCCGCGCATCACGCCGTCCTCGCTCGTCACGGGGTACTCGCGCAGGCTGCCGAGCGGCCAGACCGTGTCGTAGTGGCAGAGCGCCAGCGCCGGCTCTGTCTCGCTTCTGCCCGGAATGCGCACAACGAAGTGATCGCCGTTCTGCGCCTGTGGGAAGCGCTCGAGGGCGCCGAGCGGGGCGAAGAGGTCGAGCAGCCGCGCGGCCATGCGCTCCAGCGCGGCGCGGTCGTCCGTCGGCGACTCGATGCCGGCCAGCTCGGCCACCAGCGCGGCCAACTCCCCGACGCGCGGTTCGAGTGCGGCCCGGACGGCGGCGGCAACGGACACGGCGCGACTCCTGCTCGTGGTGGTGAAAGGGCGCAGGCGCCCGCTTAGACGGCGACCCGCGTGCGGGCGGTCAGCGACTCCTCGCGCACGAGCGCGGCGCGCAGCCGCTGCTCGATCACGTCGTGGCCGAGGCCGGGGCGGTCGAGCGGCACGGGCATCAGGCCGTCGTGCATTACCAGCGGCGGCTCGACCAGGTCCTCGCGGTAGCGTTCGCTGAAGCTGCTGATGTCGCCGGGCAGGGTGAAGCCAGGCAGGCTGTTGATCGCCACGTTGGCCGCGCGGCCGACGCCGAACTCGTGCATGCCGCCGCACCAGACGGGCACGCCGCGCGCCCGGCAGAGGTCGTGCACGCGCTTCGCCTCGCCCAGCCCGCCCAGCCGCGAGACCTTGATGTTGATAATGCGGCCCGCGTCGATCTCGAGCGCCTTGCGCGCGTCCTCGGCGCTGTGGATGCTTTCGTCCAGGCAGATCGGCGTGCGCAACTGCTTCTGCAGCGCGGCGTGGTCGATGATGTCGTCGTCGCCCAGCGGCTGCTCGATCATCATCAGGTTGAAGCGGTCGAGCGCCTGCAGCAGCGGCGCGTCGGCCAGCGTGTAGGCCGAGTTGGCGTCCACCATCACCGGCAAGTCGGGGAAACGCTCGCGCACGGCTCCTACGTAGGCCACGTCGTGGCCCGGACCGATCTTCATCTTGATCCGCCGGTAGCCCTGCGCCGCCGCCCGCGCCACCTGCTCGACCAGCGCCGCGGGCGATGCCTCGATGCCCAGCGAAATGCCGCTCTCGATCGCCGGCCGCGCCTCCTCGCCGCCCAGCGCCCACGCGACGGAGACGCTGCGGGCGCGGGCGTCGAGGTCCCAGCAGGCCATCTCGAGCCCCGCCTTGGCGAAGTTGTTGCCACGCACCTTCTGCCAGAGTGCGGAGACCGTCTCCGGCGATTCCCACGCGACGCCCAGCAGCGCCGGCGCGAGGAAGTCGCGCAGCAGGTGCCAGCAGGTCTCCGTCGTCTCCGGGCAGTAGTAGGGGTCGGAGGGGCTGGCGCACTCGCCCCAGCCCTCGGCGCCGTCCGCCGTGCGCAGGCGCACGAGGATGTGCTCCAAATGGTCCTTCGTGTGGCTGGAGGTGGTGAACGGCCGCACCAGCGGCAGCCGCGCCAGGCAGAGGTCAATGCGCTCGACCGTGTAGGCCATCGTCACAGCTCTCCTTTGCCACCTGGCCGCTCCGCGGCCATCTCAGCTGCCACCTGGCCGCTCCGCGGCCATCTCAGCGCAACCGTTTCAGCAGATAGAAGACCCGGCGGCCCGCCGCGTGATCGTCGCGCTGCACGTCCATCGCCACGTAGCCGGCGGCGAAGGCGCGCTGAAACGCCTCGCGCACGGCCTGCTGCCAGGCGGCCGCCTGCGCAAGCTCGTGCGCCCGCAGCGCGGCGATGTCGGCGGGAATCTCGATGCGCAGCGGCCGCGCCGCTTCTGCCGCGGCATCGTTCCAGGCAGGCGCCGGCGACGGCGCGGGCCTCACCAGATCGAACGGCTCCGCATCGCCGCCCAGCCACGTGCGCGCTACACGCTCGACCGGCCATTCGGCCAGCAGCCGGTCGCTCTCCAGGCCGGCGTTGAGCGCGTCGCTGCGCTCGCCGAAGTAGTTGACCTGGTAGGTGCGGCAAATTGCTCCCAGCTTGTGCAGGTTGAAGTTGGCGTTGCCGGCCTGCAGCGGGTCGAACGACCAGGCGACGAGCGCCAGTCCCTGCCCAACCGCCCACTCGCGCTGCGCCTGCTTCAGCCGGCCGCCGAGGCCCAGGTCGCGCAGCGACTCGTCGACCGCGGCGAGCTGCGAGTAGAGCGCCCAGCGCCCACGAATGCGGCCCAGATAGCCGAAGGCGAAGCCGGCCAGCCGCTCGCCGTCTGCATCCGGCACGAAGGCGCCGAGCACCAGCCCGCCGGCGTGCTGCACGCTGATCATCGTGGCGACGGGCACGACGTAGCCGTCTTCGGTGATGCCCCAGGCGCGCCGCTGCAGCTCCTGGCAGGCGCGGTACTCGGCCACGCTCTGCACGGGGCGCACGGTGACGGCGGGCGCGGCAGCGTTCATCGCCTCGATCGCCTGGCCGCACGCGAATTCATGCGCACGGCACTGCGCCGTCATTGTAGCGCCGCAGCACCCGGAGCAGATGGAGCCCTGTGGCTGAACGTTGTCAGCGGTCAGCCACGCTGGCTATGCTCGGCGTGCCGGCGAAGCCTTGTGAGGCGTTCGCCGCACTGTGAGGCCGCGCGATGGCCGATCTGCCTACCGGCACGATCACCTTCCTGTTCACGGACGTGGAGGGCAGCACGCGCCTGTGGGAAGCGCAGCCCCAGGCGATGCGCCAGGTCATGGCCCGCCACGACGCGCTGCTCACCGCCATCTTCGAGCGGCACGACGGCGTGGTCGTGCGTCCGCGCGGCGAGGGCGACTCGCTCTTCTGCGTCTTCGTGCGCGCCAGTGCTGCCGTGGCGGCGGCGCTCGCCGGGCAGCGGGCGCTGGCGGCCGAGGACTGGGGTGAAATCGGCCCCTTGCGGGTGCGCATGGCGCTGCACACGGGCGAAGCCGACCTGCGCGAGGGCGACTACTACGGCAGCGCGGTGAACCGCTGTGCCCGTATTCGCGCCGCGGGGCACGGCGGCCAGGTGCTGCTCTCGGAGGCGACGGCACGGCTCGTGCGTGAGGCGTTGCCCGCCGGCGCGAGCCTGCGCGAGTTGGGCCGCCACCGCCTCAAAGACCTAGCCGAGCCGGAGCAGCTCTACCAGCTCACTGCTCCCGGCCTGCCGGACAGCTTCCCGCCGCTCAAGACACTGGAGAGCCGGCCCAACAACCTGCCGCTGCAGCTCACCAGCTTCCTGGGCCGCGAGCGCGAGCTGGCGGACCTGGTGCGGCTGTTGACACAGGCACGGCTCGTCACGTTGACCGGTGCCGGCGGCACGGGCAAGACGCGGCTGGCGCTGCAGGCCGCAGCCGCCACGATCGACGCCTTCCCCGACGGCGTCTTCTTCGTCGACCTGGCGCCGCTGACGGACCCCGCGGCCGTGCCTGCGGCAGTGGCGCTGGTGCTGGGCGTGCAGGAGCGGCCGGGCGTGCCGCTGCGCGAGACGCTGGGGCGGGCGCTGCGCGAGAAGCGGCTGCTGCTCGTGCTGGACAACTACGAGCACGTGCTCGACGCGGCAGAGTTCGCCGCGGTCCTGCTGCAGGCCGCGCCGGCCATCACGCTGCTGGTCACCAGTCGCACGGTGCTGCGGCTGCGCGGCGAGCGTGAGTACCCGCTTGCCCTCTTGCCGCTGCCGGCTGAAGGGGAGCGCCATCCCGCCGCGCTCACCGGCAACGCGGCGGTGCAATTGTTCGTGGCGCGGGCGCAGGAGGCGCGCCCGGACTTCGGGCTGAGCGAGGAGAACGCGGCGGCCACTGCAGCAATCTGTGCCCGGCTCGACGGCCTGCCGCTGGCGATCGAGCTGGCCGCCGCGCGCGTGCGCAGCTTGTCGCCGGCGGCGCTGCTCGGCCGCCTCGCCAATCCGCTGCCCCTGCTGACCGGCGGGCCGCGCGACGCGCCGGCGCGGCAACAGACGCTGCGCGACGCGATTGGCTGGAGCTACACGCTGCTCTCGGCCGAAGAGCAGAGGCTGTTGCAGCGGCTTTCGGTCTTCGCCGGCGGGTGCACGCTGGAGCTGGCAGAGGCCGTGGGCAACGCGGACGGCGACCTGGGCATCGAGGTGTTCGACGGGATCTCCTCGCTGGTCGAGAAGAGCCTCGTGCGGGAGGCGTCCTCCGCGAACGGCGAGCCGCGCTACCGCATGTTGGGGACCATCCGCGAGTTTGCGCTGGAGCAACTGGAGGCGAGCGCCGAGGCGGAGGCGCTGCGCCGGCAGCTCGCGCTGCAGGTCGTCGATCTCGTCGAGCGCTCTGTCGATACGGATGCGTCGACTCGGCTTGAGCCCGAGCTGGACAATCTGCGGGCGGCGCTGGGCTGGTGCGTTGCGCGCCGGGAGCTGGACGTCGGTGTACGCCTGTTCTGGAGCGCCCATCGCTTTCTCGCGGACCTCGGCCTGCCGAACGAGGCCGAGACCTGGCGGCAGCGGCTGCTGGCGCTGCCCGAAGCGGCCGAGCCAAACGTCTCCCGGGCGAGGCTGCTGGCCTGCGCCGTTTCGGCGTACACGCCCACCACGGCGTTGGAGGCCGCGGAGCGGGGACTCTACGAAGCGGTTGCCCTGAGCCGGGAGTTGGGCGACAGCCTCTGCCTCGCGGAAGCGCTTGGTGCGCTGGCGTTTCGGTCATTTATTCTCCGCGGGTGGGATGAGCTGGATCCGCTCGCGGAAGAAGCCTCCGAGCTGTTCTACCGCCTCGGCCGGGTTGACCGGGTTGCCACCGTCGGCACGTATCCGTTCAGCGGCGCCCTGGTGCGCGGCGAAGTGGCGCGGGCCGAGTCGCTGTTTGCCGCGCTGCAGGAGACGCTGGGCAGTGCCGGTCGGCGGACCCGCGCCATACTGCGCGCGCGTGAAGGTCAGCTTGCCATCGCACGCGGGGAGTTCGGCCGGGCGCGGACCCTGCTTGAGGAAGCCACCCGCGAATTGCGTGTGATCGACGGCGCGAACAGCAACGCCCGGCTGCTGTTTCTGGCGTTCCTTGCCTGGGCCGAGTTGCTGGACGGCGACACCGCGGCCGCCGCCGCCCGGCTCACAGAATGCTTCGGGGTTAACCGTCGGGTCAAACGCATCGCGGGCACCGGCGGTGGCGGGGGGGTGTGGTCGGCACTCAGTTGCGTGAGTGTGGCGGCCGCGCGCGCTGGCATGCCGCGGCAGGCCGCCCGGCTGGAGGCGGTCGCCTCGGTCTGGCGGCCGGGGCGCGGCGGCATACCAGTGCAGATCGTGATGCAAACGATCGCCACGACCCTGGAGCGGTTACAAGACGAACTCGGCGAGGACGCCTTCTCCGCCGAGCGGGCGACGGGCGCGGCGCTCTCTGTCGAAGAAGCGATCGACCTCGGGCTGGCGGTCGCCGAAGAACTGGTTCGCCTGCACGGCCCGCCGGCCGCAGCGCCGGCCACATCGCCGGATTGACGGCCCGCGGCAGCGGGCCGAGCGGAGGAAACCGCGCTCAGCGGCCGGGCTCGGGCGGGCGGGAGACGTGGCCGGAATGGGGACGCGCGGCGGCCTCCGCCCAGCCCTGCAGTCCTTCGCCCAGCCGCACCAGCCGCGCACCCAGCCAGCGCGCGGCGGCGTGGCGTCGCGCCAGGCGCTCCCGCGACTGCCAGAGCAGCCACTCGATACGGGCGCGCTCGGAGGCGGTGGGCGACTCGTGCGTCAGGCGGTACTCTTCGAGGCAGACATAGACATGATGATCGAGCGGCGACATGGGGGCCTCCTGAAACCGGAGAACCGAAGCACCGAGGGACCAGGCAACCGGGGCGCGGCTGCGCGCCGGGGAGGAACAGTCAACGCCGACGCTTCATTTTAGCACGCCTGTTCGCGCCGTCTGCTGCCGCCTTCTGTCGAATTGCCGGCAGATTGGGCCGGGACCATCGCTCGCCCGCGGCGGCGCACGGAGAGGCGCGCCGCGATGCACAATGGCGCTGTGCCGCGGTGCGGCGGGCGTCCGCGATCGGGTGCTCGCTTTGATTGCTCAGGAGGCAGAAGCGATGGCCGTCACCGGCTTCGACCACGTGGCGATCCCGGCGGAACACTACGAGGAGATGATCGGCTTCTACCGGCGGCTCGGCTTCGGCATCGTCGGTGAGGAGGCATGGCGCGCCGGCACGGGGCACCTGGTCTCCGTGCAGTTCGGCGCCAACAAGATCAACCTGCATCCGCCGGCGCTCTGGCAGCGCGCGGCCTTCACGCTGCGCGGGCCGGCGGCGCGGCCCGGCTGCGGCGACTTCTGCTTCGTCTGGGACGGCGACGTGGCGGGCATCACGGCGCTGCTGCGCGAGGCCGGCGCCCCGGTCGAGGTCGGGCCGGTCTCGCGCCAGGGCGGGCGCGGCGGCGGCACGGCCGTCGGCGCCAGCGTCTACACGCGCGACCCGGACCAAAACCTGCTGGAATTCATCGTCTACCCGGCAGGGGGCGGGCAGGCGTAGTACCATCGGGGCGTTCGGCCCTCACCTCATCTCACATACCCCTCTCCCAATCCTGGGCGAGGGGCGAACGTGCGTTGCCGGATCGGGGCGGCGTCGGGTTAGTCGGGCGCTGTTGGTCGCGCCGGTGGGCGCGACGGGCGCACGCCGTGCGCCCCAACCAGAGATCGCTAACCCAGCGGCCGCTGGAACTTCCTCCCCCAGGATCGCCCCTCTCCTTCTCCCCAGGATTGGGAGAAGGAGAGGGGTAAGGGGGTGAGGATGAGGGCCAACTGCAGGAGGTCAGCCGCATGGACTGGAAAGACTCGCCTGAACAGGCGGCGTTCCGCGCCGAGGTGCAGGAGCTGGTGCGCACGCGGCTGCCGGAGCGCTACCGCCGGCTGGCCGCCGCCGGCGAGGTGGAGGGCCGCGCCTGGGAGTTCGACCGCAAGTCGCCCGACCCCGCCATCCGCCAGGCGGCGATCGACTGGCACCACGCCCTGGGCGAACGCGGCTGGGTGGCGCCGCACTGGCCCAAGGAGTACGGCGGCGCGAGCCTCACGCCGATGGAGCGGTTCATCCTCAACCAGGAGATCGCCCGCGCCGGCGCCCCGAACGTCGGCGGTTCCGGCGTCTCGCTGCTGGGGCCGACGCTGATCGTGCACGGCACCGAGCAGCAGCGCCAAACGTACCTGCCGCCGATCCTGGCCGGCGAGGTCACCTGGGCGCAGGGCTACTCCGAGCCGGGCAGCGGCTCCGACCTCGCTTCCTTGCAAACGCGCGCCGTGCGCGACGGCGACGAATGGGTCGTCAACGGCCAGAAGATCTGGACTTCGGCCGCGCACACCGCCGACGCCCTCTTCGCGCTCGTGCGCACCGATCCGGACGCGCCCAAGCACCGCGGCATCACCTTTTTGCTGATCGACGACATCAAGACGCCGGGCATCACCGTGCGGCCGCTGGTCGACATGAGCGAGGGGCACTACTTCAACGAGGTCTTCTTCGACGACGTGCGCGTGCCCGCCGGCAACGTCGTGGGCGAGGTCAACCGCGGCTGGTACGTGGGTATGACGCTGCTCGACTTCGAGCGCAGCAACATCGGCGGCGCCGTGGCGGCGCGGCGCACGCTGATGCGCCTGCTCGACCACCTGCGCGCCGACGAGGCGCTGCGCGAGCGGGCAAAAGCGAACCGGCTGCGGCAGGAGCTGGCACAGCGCTACATCGAGACGGAAGTGATGTTCCAGCAGTCGTTCCGCATCGTCTCGATGCAGGCGCGCGGCGAGATTCCCAACTACGAGGCCTCGATGGCGAAGCTGTTCAACTCCGAGCTGTCGCAGCGCCTGGCCGAGACGGCGATGGAATGCCTCGGCATGAAGGGCGGTATCGTGCGCGGCCGGCCGGAAGGCAGCTTCGCCCGCGGCTACCTCGGCGCCGTACCGGCCACCATCCGCGGCGGCACCTCCGAGGTGCAACGCAACGTGATCGCCACGCGCGGCCTCGGCCTGCCGCGGGCGTAGCGCGAGGAACGAGGAAATAGAAAAAAGGAGATAGGAAATAGGGGGAACGGCCCTCCCCTCGTTCCTATTTTCTATTTCCTATCTCCTATTTCCTTCGGAGGGGGCATGAGCGATCTGCTGGATGGGAAGGTGGCGCTGATTACCGGCGGCGCCAGCGGCATCGGCCGCGCCGGCGCCCTGCGCTTCGCGGCGGCGGGGGCGCGGGTCGTGATCGCCGACGTGCAGGACGAGGCGATCGCGGGCGTGGTGGAGGAGATCGGCACCGGGCAGGCGCTCGGTCTGCACGCCGACGTGACCGAGGAGGCGCAGGTAGAGGCGGCCGTGCGGCATGGGGTCGAACGGTTCGGCCGGCTCGATGTCGGCCTGTTTGCGGCCGGCACAGGCGGCGGCGGCCCGATCCACCTGCTCGAGAGCGAGGTTTTCGACCGCGTGATACGGCTCAACGTCTACGGCGTCTTCTACGCGGTGAAGCACGCCGCCAACCAGATGATCGCCCAGGGCCGGGGCGGCTCGCTGATCGCGATCGCCAGCCTCAACGCGCGCCAGGTGGCCGAGGGCTTCACCGCCTACTGCACGAGCAAGGCGGCGGTGGCGATGCTGATGCAGAACGCCGCGCTGGAGCTGGGCCGCCACGGCATCCGCGCCAACGCGATCGGGCCGGGGCTGGTGCAAACGCCGCTCTCGGCGCGGCTGTGGCAGACGCCCGCCGTGCGCGACGCCTTCATCGCGGAGACGCCGATGGGCCGCTACGCCCAGCCCGAGGAGGTCGCGGAGCTGGCGCTCTACCTCGCCTCCGACGGGTGTGACAAGTTGTAATGGGTCAAGTGATTAGGGTCTGTCTGATGAATGGACCCGTTGCCCGGTATCCTGTGCAGGAGGGTGTGCACACCACAGGAGCTGGGCATGGTCGGGCGGGGAGAACTGACGGACGCAGCGTGG
>DATGEL010000017.1 GCA_035310145.1 Dehalococcoidia bacterium | reverse complement strand
TTCAGAATCTGCAGTCGCGCTTGGTCCTGGGCAGTCAATGTCAGGTCCTTCATGACTGACATTTTCACTGGACAGTTCGTGGTGACGGAGTCCGAGACTCATGACACCCGTCTTGACAGCGCGCCTATAATCGCAAGGACTTGATCCGGTTGCAAAGGCGTTGCCGGCTCGTTTGCAGCATTCGGGAGGCGCCCGCCATGGCATGGCAACTCTCCGGCCAGTACTTCGAAACGTGCAGTTGCGACGTGCTCTGCCCCTGCGTCACTTCACAGGCGACGGCCCGGCCGACGCAGGGCCACTGCGACGCGGTGCTCGCCTTCCACATCGATCGCGGCGCGGCCGACGGCCTCGATCTCGCCGGCCTCACGGCGGTGATCGCCCTGCAGGCGGACGGGCCGATGGCCGAGGGCAAGGGCCGGCGCGAGCTGTACCTCGACGCCGCCGCCAGTGGGCAGCAGCGCGAGACCCTGGAGGCGATCTTCAGCGGCAAGGCCGGCGGCCCGCCGGAGGCGGTGAGCGGCCTGGCGCCGGAGTATCTCGGCGCGCACAGCGCCCGCATCGAGTTCGGCATGGACGGCGAGACGCGCACGCTGCGGATCGATGGCTTCGGCGAGCAGTCGGTCAGCGGTCTGCCGGGTTTCGCGGGCAGCACGATGGTGCTGACGAATGCCGGCCACCCGGCGAACTCGGACCTTGCCCTCGCCCGCGCCGGCGGCACGGCCCGCTTCAAAGACGCCGCCTTCGACTTCGACAACGCCGGCAAGAACGGCCACTTCGCTCCCTTCAACTGGCAGGCGTGACCGGCGTGGCCGCCACTGCCCCCGCCCCGCCGCTGCTCGCCCGCCAGCGGGCGCTGATCCTCGGCTCGCTGCTGGCGCTGGCCGCGGCCTGCTGGGCCGTGGTGATCTGGCAGTCGGCGACCACGAACAGCATGAGCGCCAGCCTGACGATGGGCATGGCCGCACCGCTCTTCATCGCGACCTGGGTGGCGATGATGGCGGCGATGATGTTCCCCGCCTCGGCGCCGATGATCCTGGCCTTCGCTCGCGTGCACGCCGCGCGCCGCGAGCGTGGCCGGCCCTTCGTGCCCGCCTGGATCTTCACCGGCGCCTACCTGCTCGTCTGGACGGGCGCCGGCATCGTCGCCTTCCTGCTCGCCACCGCCGCCGACCGGCTGGCCGGCCGCTCACCCTGGCTGATGGATCATGCGGCGCGCATCGGCGGCGTGGTGCTGATCCTGGCGGGGCTGTACCAGCTCTCGCCGCTGAAGGGCCGCTGCCTCTCGAAGTGCCGTACGCCGCTCTCCTTCATCGCTACCTCGTGGCGCGACGGCCGCGGCGGTGCCGTGCGCATGGGGCTGGAGCACGGCGCCTACTGCCTGGGCTGCTGCTGGCTGCTGTTCGCGCTGCTCTTCCCGCTCGGCGTGATGAACATCGCGGCGATGGCGGCGCTTACCGCGCTCGTCTTCGCGGAGAAGGCGCTGCCCTTCGGGCGCATGCTGGCGCCGGTCGCCGCGGTCGCGTTGATCGCCTGGGGCGCGGCCGTGCTTTTCTGGCCCGCCGCGCTGCCCACCACGCTGGGCATGTGAGTACGCGGCTCCGATCTCGCGGGTGTGCCGGGGGATCTGCCGAGACGGCGCGGCAGCGACGCCGGCAACCGCCGGCCGGCTCGTGCCGACGGCGATCTGCGCCCTATACTCTTCCCTGGCGCCTGCCCGCTAATCCCTGATCCCCGAGGTTCCGCCATGCCCGCATCGCAGACCGTCGTCAAGACCGGCATGGGTCAGCTCGCGCTTGCCGAACTGCCGATCGCTGCGCCAGGTTCGGACCAGGCGGTAATCCGCACGACGCTGAGTACGATCTGCGGTTCGGACGTGCATATTCTCGACGAGTTCCCGATGCCGCAGGGCGTGCCCGCGCTGCCCATGGGTCACGAGGCCTGCGGTGTGGTCGAGGCGGTGGGCGCCAACGTGACGGCGTTCAAGCCGGGCGATCGCGTGGTCGCGGCCTGCCTCTTCTGCTGCGGCCACTGCGAGAACTGCATGCGCGGCCTGGCAGCGAGCTGCATCACCTACCATTCGCCCGGCAACCTGCTCTTCGGCGCTCAGGGGCAGTTCTTCACCGTCAGCGGCGCCCAGACCTCGCTGGCCAGGATTCCGGACGGCCTTGCCGACGAGCAGGTGCTGTTCGCCGCGGCGGCCGAGATCATGCGGCTCACCGGCGGACGCGGCGTGGACGTGGCGATCGAGGCGCTGGGCACGCAGGCGACGTTCGAGAACTGCTGCCGCGTGACGCGCTCAGGCGGCACGGTGAGCAGCGTCGGCGTCTACGGCGCGTTTCCCACGCTCAGCCTCTCGACGCAGGATCCGGGCTTCTGGAACCGCCAGATCGTGACCACGCTCTGCCCGGTGGGCACGGAACGGTTGCGGCGCATGATGGCGTTAGTCCAGCACGGCAAGGTCGACCTGACGCCGCTGATTACGCACCGGATGCCGCTCCCGCAGGCGCTGGAGGGCTACGCGTTGTTCAAGCGGCGCGACGCCGGCGTGCTCAAGATCGCGCTGCAGCCATAGGGCGCAGGGCGTTGGCCGCCCGCGGGCGGCGGCCAACGCATGGGCGCGGAGGCAAGAGCCCATGCGCTGTTCCTGGGTGCGGCCGTGCTGACGCGCCACCCCAGAACGCCGCAGCGGGGCGCAAAAGGCCTTAGCGAACACCAGCCGGAGCAGCCACGCTTGCCAGGTAGCGCTCGCGTTCCGCAGCGGTTGTGCCCACGGCCCGTGCAGGAACCCACTGGTACTGCAGGTAGCCGTTGTAGTACTGGCTGATGAAGAACAGGTCGTCGGTGTTATTCGTCTCGGCGATCATCACCGCCGGCAGGTCGGTCCCCATTGGAGCATACGAACCGATGATCCTGCAGTTCGCGGGGAGTTTGCCGGGCAGATCGATCACCATCTGGCGAAACTTCGGATCGATCGAGGCTTCCCCGCTGCGAGCGCGGGCGGCGTTCGCCTCGGCGAAGCCGGGTGTGACCCTGTAGTAGCCGAGATAGACGGACACGGCGAATCTCCTTCCGTCTCTGGCGCGAGCCTCCGTTTCCGAAGTATATGCCTTCCGTCAAGTCGATCATGCGCGACGCCACCTCCCGCGCCCTACTCCCTAACCCCCACCGGGTTGCGCATCACGCCGATGCCCTCGACTTCGCTCTCCACCACGTCGCCCGGTTTCAGAAATTCCGGCGGCTTGCGTGCGTAGCCGACGCCCTCCGGCGTGCCCGTGGCGATGATGTCGCACGGCTGCAGCGTGATGCCGCGCGAGTAGACGGCGATGCAGGTGGGGATGTTGAAGATCAGCTTGCTCGTGTTCGAGTCCTGCTTGGTCACGCCGTTGACGCGCAGCGTGATGCGCAGGTTGTGCGGGTCGGGCAGCTCGTCGGCCGTCACGATCCACGGCCCCATCGGGCAACTGCCGTCGAAGCTCTTGCCCAGGTGCCACTGCAAATGGCGGTTTTGCAGGTCGCGCGCTGTCACGTCGTTGATCACGGTGTAGCCGAAGACGTGCTCCATGGCCCGCTCTTCGGGAATGTTGCGGCCGCCCGCGCCCATGATCACGCCCAGCTCAACCTCCCAGTCGATCTCGGTGGAGAACGCCGGATCGTAGGGAATCGGATCGTACGGCCCGTTGATCGCCGTCGTCGCCTTGGTGAAGTAGACGGGATGCGCGGGCGGCGGCGTGCTCGTGCCCCGCGCGGCGGCCGACTCCAGCGCGTGCTCCACGTAGTTGCGGCCCAGGCAAATGATGTTGCGCCGCGGGTTGGGAATGGGCGCGGTCAGCTTCGTGCCGGCGAGCGGCAGGATGCCGTTGCTGCCGATCGGGTAGTCGCCGGCGGCTTCGAGCGCGGCGCGGGCGCCGTCAAGGCCCTCCGGTCCCATCTCGATCAGGTTGTTGAGCGTCTGCGGCAGTGTGCGGCGGGCAGCGCGGCCCCAGAAGACGAGGTCGATGATCGCATCGCCGCGCACAATGCCGGCGCGGTCGTCGCCGGTCGCATCCAAGTAGCTCACCAGGCGCATGGCACTCTCCAGCAGGGTTTGGTCGGCAGACGGGCGCGCCGGCCGCCCGGATGGGTCCAGGATAGGTGAGGAGACGGGGAAGCAGGCGTAGGGGCGAGGTGTGACAGGTGATGGATTGCCAACCCCTGTCACCTGTCATCTGTGCCCTTCACGGCCGCGCGGCGGCGAGGGCGGCGAGGAAGGCCGCCATCTCGTTCGCCTCGGGGTAGGCGGCGAGGCGGCGAATGCGGCCGCGCTCTGCCTCGCAGACCACGGCGCCGTGCACAATGTAGTCGTTGCTGGCGACGGTGTTGGTCGCCACCAGCTCGCAGAGCGCCGTGTCGCCCTGCTGCAGTATGTGGCCGATGCGGTGGTTCATACGCAGGCCGCTGGCGAGCGTGCGCTGCATGTTGCGCTTCAGCGCCCCGGCGCTGGTCAGCGTCTGGCCGGGGAAGCGCCAGTCGATCTCGTCGTGAAAAAGGCCGTCGAGCCGGTCGAGGTCGGGCGCGTCGAGCGCCTGGTAGTAGGCGCGCATCAACTGCGCGGCGCCGGGCGGTGTTTCGGGCACGATCTTCTCTCCTGAGCGAAGCGATCGGCCCTATGGTAGCGCCGCGCGGGGTTTAGCGGCTGCGGTGGCTACCGGCGCGATCACGGCGGGGCCGGCGGACACCGGCAGCCGTCAGGCAGGCAGAGCCGCGAAAAAGGTTCGCAACGCCTCGGCGCCGCGCTTCGGGTCCTGGCACATCCACCAGTGGCCCAGCCCTTGCAGCACGGCCACCTCTGCGCCGGCGCGTTCCGCCGTGCGCCGCGCCAGTGTCTCGCCACCGGTGTAGTGATCTTCGGTGGCGATGATCACCAGGCCGGGCCGCGTGCGCGCCTTCGAGAGGTCCGCGCCCCACTGCGCCAGCCGCGGCTGCGCGGCGGAGCGGTAGAGCGCGAGGATACAGCGGCCCATCGCCTCGTTGCTGGCCGCGGCGCAGCTTGCCGCCACGGCCTTGCTCATGCCCAGCCCCTCGAACTGCTGCGCCCGCTGATCAACCGGCGTTGCGACCATCTGCGCGATCGCCTCTTCGCCGGCGCCGGGCGTTTGCCAGACCTGCGCGAAGTCGTGCCAGACGTACTCCGGGTCGAAGCAACCAGCGATGTCCATTGCCCAGGAGCGCACCAGCTGCGGCCGCTCCAGCACCAGGCGCATCACGTGCCCGGCGCCCCAGTCGTGCCCCACCAGGTCGATCGGGCCGGGGATGCGCTCCAGCTCGCTGCCCAGCCAGGCGACGTAGGCGTCGCTGGTCGCCGCGAAGCCGTCCGGCACGGGCGCGCCGAAGCCGGGCGGCGAGAGCGCCAGCACGTCGTCACGCCCCAGCTCCGTGCGCAGGTCATCCCAGATGGCAGCGGTCTCCGGATTCCCGTGTACGAGGACGACGGGCATGGCATCCCTCCGACGAAGCGCCGGCCTTCGAGCCGTTCAGCCCCGCAGTATACGGGATCCAGACCGCGCATGAACCAGGCCGGCTCGGTGAGCGCCACCTGCAAGCCGCCGGGCTCATCCGGCCAGCCGCGCCGGCACGGCCGCCTCGACCGGCCGGCGCCAGCCGCACTGCAGGCAGACCCACTCCGGCGGCAGGATGCGCCGCCCGTCGAAGTCCTGGTCGATGTAGAGGTCGCCCGTGCACTTCGGGCAACTCTTGCGCTGCACACGCATCTCACACCTGCTTCGGGAGCATCTGAGCCGCGTCGCGTCCGCAGACCGGCGGGCGCCCACGCGTGCTGCTCTTACTCTATGAACGCACGGTTATCCGGTTTTTGCGCCCGCGTGACGGTTGCTCGCCGCGGCCATACGCCGCGTCTGCGCGATACTGAAACGGTGAACGAACGAGCGCAACGCGTCGCGCCGGACGGCAGCCCGGTTGGCCTCTACGCCATGCTGCCGCCCGACGGCGAGCCGGAGCTGATCCACGCCGCGGTGCCGCCCGGCTGTACGCTGCTGGAACTCGGCTGCGGCGCCGGGCGCATCACGCATCCCTTGCTGGCGCTTGGGCATGCGGTCGTCGCGGTCGATCAGTCGGCGGCGATGCTGGCGTATGTGCACGGCGCCGAGACGGTGCTCGCCGACATCGAAACGCTCGACCTCGGCCGGTGCTTCCCCGCCGTGCTGCTCGCCAGCCAGCTGATCAATACGGCCAACGACGCGCAGCGCTCCGCCTTCCTGCGCACCTGCCGCCGTCACCTCGCGCCGGACGGCGCGCTGCTGCTGCAACGCTACGACCCGGCCTGGGCGGAGACGGTGAGCGAGTTCGGCCTCACGTATCTAGGCATGGCGATCGCCTTTCGAGTGCTCAGCCGGGAGGGCCGGCGCTTCAGCGCCGAGGTCCGCTACGCGGCGCCGGCCGGAAGCTGGAGACACCGCTTCACAGCGCGCATTCTCGACGACGCCGAACTGGCGGCCGAGCTACACGCCGCCGGCCTCGCCTTCCGGCGTTGCCTGGACGAACACGGCGCCTGGGTGGAGGCAGGGGTCAGAGAGCAGGGAATCGAGAACACATGCTCAGGGCGCCTCGGCCAGGGCAACGGTGGGCAGTCCAGCCGCGGCTGCACCCGGTTGAAACGTGCGGCGCGTGAGCAGATAGCCGGCGCAGACGGCGATCACGCCCGACATCAGCAACAGCAGCAGGCGGAAGTCGAGCAGCGTGGAGAGCGCCGCGCCGGCCGCGATCGAGATAGTCTGCGGCGTGCCGGCCAGCAGATCGGCGGCGGAGGCCACACGGCCCTGCAGCTCCGCCGGCGAGCGCCGCTGAATCGCCGTGCCGAAGCCCACGACCGCCCACGAGAGGCCGACGCCGGCGAGCGCTATCCCGCCCAGCACAACGGACGTGACTGAGATCACCAACAGGCCGTCGCCCAGCGCGAACAGCAGCAGCCCCGCGCCCACCAGCCGGCCGTCGCCCAGCCGCCGCAGCAACGCGGCCGCCGTCAGCCCACCCGCGACCGCGCCCACGCCCTGCGCCGCGCCGATCACGCCGAAAAAGCTCGGCGGCCGGTGCAGCCCCTGGTCGATCACCGCGAAGAGCAGCGTTTCGCCGAAGCCGATCACCAGCAGGGCGACGCCGACCGCGAGGACGATCTGGCGCAGCGGCAGGGTCTGGCGGATATGGCGCAGGCCGGCACTCACCTCGCGGCGGAAATTGGCGCGCTGCGGCGCAGGCGCCGGCTCCGGCGTGCGCAGCCGCCAGAGGCAGAAGGCCGAGCAGGCGAACGTCGCGGCGTCGATCACGGCCACCGTGCCGCCGCCGAAGGCCGCATAGAGCGCCGCGCCGGCCAGCGGCGCGATCAGCCGCATCCCCTGCCGCACCGTCTGGAAGGCCGCGTTCGCCTCGCCCAGCAGATCGCCGGGCAGCAACACGGTGAGCAGCGCCGACTGCGCCGAGCCGAAGGCCAGGTCGGCACAGCCGTAGAGCAGCGCCACCATGTAGATCAGCCAGACCTGGTCGCGGCTGTGCACCAGCAGCAGCAGGAACATCGACGCGCCGATCACCAGGTCGGTGGTGATCATCAGCGGCCGGCGGCGCACCCTATCCACCAGCAGCCCGGCGAGCGGCGCGCCCAGCGCCGGCGCCGTGTAGGCGAAGAAGACGAGGACCGCGGCGGCGTTGCTGCCGGTGAGCGCCTTCACCCAGATGCCGAGCACCAGGAACATCGCCCGGTCGCCGAACAGCGAGAGCATCTGGCCGGCGAGCAGCAGCCGGGCGTCACGGTAGGCAAGCAGGCGGCGCATAGCGGCAGCGTACGATGGCGGGCCGCCGGCGGCACGCTGCCGCCGGCCTACCCACCGGCGATCTTTCGATCCGGATCGGGCTGAGCCGCGTCTGTTCCCTGGGACGCACGGCGCGGTGGCCAAGCGCAAGCAGGCGCTATACTCTTTGCACCAGACGAACAGGAGCGCCGGGCGAAGCCGCCGGCGCAGGGGCGGAGGCTGCTGATGACGACCGACATGCGCTCCGATCTCAGTGACATCCAGCTGCTCGATCCCGATGTCTACGTGCGCGGCCAGCCCCACGACCAGTGGGCCACCCTGCGCGCCCAGGCGCCCGTCTACCGGCACGAGGCCTTCTACGGCTACCCGGCGCAGTGGATGATCACCCGCTACGCGGATATCGTCAGCATCTCCCGCCAGCCGACGGTCTTCCTCTCCAGCCTGGGCATCCACGCGGGCGCCCGCCCGGACATTCCCGATCCATCGGCGAACACGATGATGATCACCACCGACCCACCGCGCCACGTGCGCCTGCGCCGGCTGGTGAACAAGGGCTTCACGCCGCGCGCCATCGGCGAGCTGGAATCGCACGTGCGGCGCATCGTCACGCGCATTCTCGACGGCGTGCAGGGCAAAGGGGCATGCGACTTCGTCACCGAGGTCTCCTCGATTCTGCCGCTAGCGGTGATCTGCGACATGATGGGCGTGCCCGAGCCGGATTGGCCGAAGATGTTCGAGTGGACCAACATGACGCTCGGCTCCGAGGATCCGGAGTACCAGCCCGAGGGCGCCGACTCGCAGGAGACCTCCCTCCAGGCGCGGATGAGCATGTTTCAGTACTTCGCCGACATGGCCGCCCAGCGGCATGCCGAGCGTAAGGACGATCTGCTCGGCACGCTGGTCGAGGGAGACATCGACGGCGAGAAGCTGACGGACGAGGAGATCCTCTACTTCTGCTTCCTGCTGATCGTGGCCGGCAACGAGACGACCCGCAACGCGACGACGGGTGGCCTGCTGGCCCTGTTCGACCACCCGAACCAGCGCGAACGCCTGCAAAAGGATCTCTCGCTGCTGCCCACGGCGATCGAGGAGATCCTGCGCTGGACCTCGCCGGTGACGCACATGTCGCGGGTGGCGGCGCAGGACGCCGAGGTGGGCGGCCAGCTGATCCGGTCGGGCGAGAAGCTGACGATGTGGTATCCCTCGGCCAATCGCGATGAGGCGGTCTTTCCCAACCCGAACACGTTCGACATCACCCGCTCGCCGAACGAGCACATCGCCTTCGGCATCGGCGAGCACTTCTGCCTGGGCGCCAGCCTGGCGCGGCTGGAGCTGCGCGTGATGTTCGAGGAGCTGCTGCAGCGGCTGCCGGAGATTCAGCCGGCCGGCCCGCCGGAGCGGCTGCGCTCGAACTTCATCGGCGGCATCAAGCACCTGCCCGTGCGCTGGGCGTAGGGACCAGTGGTCGGTGGTGCGTCCCTCGCGGCGCTCAGCCCGAGCGAGGCAGGGTTAGGCGCTCTGTCAGCCGCCGGCGAACCGCGCTTCGAGGCGCTGCACGGCGGCGAGCAGCTGGTCAAGCCGCCGCTCCATCTCGCCGGTCTCGCGCTCCTCGACCGTGGGGCGGCGGGCGAAGACGGTGATCGCGCCGCCCGGTTCCAGATAGGCGTTCTCGACCTCTTCCAGCGAGTACAGTCCCTGTTTGTGCACCGCGACGAGCAGTTCCTCTTCGGTCAGCAGCTCCTTCTTCAGGTTCGCGGCGATCACCCGGCCGTCGTCGATCAGCGGCGTCGCATCGCCCTCGACGACGCGGTCGATCACCGGGAAAAGGAACAGCACACGGTTCGTCGCGTAGTTGAGCGCCAGCAGCGTGGCGGCGCCGATCACACCACCGGTGATCGAGACGTCGTTGCCGATGATCGAGTTCTGCAAAATGTTGGAGAGGAAGAGCAGCACCACGAGGTCCAGACTGTTGAGCTGTCCCAGCTCGCGTTTACCCGCCAGCCGCAGCGCCACGACGACGAAGATGTAGACCACGACGGCGCGCAGGATGCGCTCCCACCAGGGAACCTGGATCACCCAGATATCGTGCCACACGGCGCGTTTCCTCCTTCGGAGTGCACGTGCAACTCTTCGCGCCGGCAGCGTAGCAGCCAGCGGGCGGCATTGCGGCGGACTTTCTGCCGGGCGCTGCGGCGCACCCGCCGCCCAGCGTAGCGGGCGCCCTGTTTGTGATCGAACGGCCGCTGCGCGGCCCGGCGCTTGCGCCCGCTCAACGAAAGCCGTGCTTTCATGCCGCGGGGGCCTGGTGCGGACGGTACAATGCGTGCGCACTCCCCATTTGCGCCGCGGAGGCCGTCGTGCCGCACCTGCCGGGAAGCGCCCCCCGTTTTCTGCTCGCCGTCGTACTGCTTGGTGCTGCGCTGGGCGCCGGAGGGGCGCTGCGCCAGGCCATGCCCGCGGCCGCGCAGGCCGGCCTGCCGGATGCCGTGCTGGCGCTGCTGCCGGCGAACGCCCGGATCCAGGACGCCGCCATGGCCGACTTCACCAACGCCGGCACAAACGGCTGGGCCGTGCTCTACGCCACGCCGACCGATATTCCCGGCGCCACGGCGCTCAGCAACTGGAGTGTAGCGATCGCCATTCCCGCCGTGGACGGCTTCACGCTGGGCACGACCGTCACCATCATGGACGCCAACGTGGCCGGCATGACCGTCGCCGTTGTCGATGGCACGCCGGCCGTGGCGCTGATCGCCGGCGTGGGCGCGCACGCGTCGCAGATGTCGGCCGCCCGCTGGGACGGCGCCGAGTTCGTCTCGGTCTTCGACGGCGCGTCCGACACGCCGGGCTTCGACCTCACCGACATCGACGGCGACGGCCAGCCCGAGGTCGTGGAAGCCGTCTCGCCCTACTGCCGCGACTACGCCGAGAGCCCGCAGATCGTCGTCGTCTACAAGTGGGACGGTGCGCAGTTCAGCGAGTGGGCAGGGCCGTATCCACTGGCCCTGATCGCCGATCGCCTCGCCTACGCCCGCAAGGTCACGATGCAGATGAGCGACTGGGACCAGGACGCGCAGGCCTGCGTCTGGGGCGTCGTCGCCTTTCTGACCGGCCGCGGCGGCGATGCGGCCGCCGCCGACGCCGCCTGCAACCAGGCGAAGGCGATCTCGCCCTCCTGGGAAGATCCGCAGACCTGCCCGGCCTACATCCTCAGTCCCACCGAGAAGGTGCGGCACTTCTACGATCTGCTGAACCAGCGGCGCTACTTCGCGGCCTGGGACGAGCTGAGCGCGGCGTACCAGGCGCGGCAGGGCGGCGAAAGCGCCTGGGAGCAGGGCTACCGCACCACGCAGAGCGTACGCATCGAAGGCGTGCAGCCGGCAACCGGCAACCCGCCGCAGGTGTCGGTGACCTTCTCCGCGACGGACAGGACAAGCAACGGCCCCGTCACACGCCGTTTCAGCGGCGCCTGGACGCTGGTGATGGAAGCCGGTGTCTGGAAGCTGGACACCGCCAACATCCAGCAAGTGCCGTAGCTGAGGCGGTGCTCAGGCGAGGGCCGCGGCGGCGGCGCGCAGCTTCTTGTCGCGGTCCAGCTTGCCGGCAGCCAGCGCGGCGGCGAGCGCTTCCGGCCCGTCCACGCCGTACTCGGCGTGCAGCCGGCGCACGGTGGCGGGCGGCAGCCCCGCATTCGTCAGCCCTACCAGCCCCGCCGGCACTTCGGCGCGCAGGCGCTCCAGCAGGGGAATCGCGCCCGTGGTCAGCAGCGCCGCGGTCTTCTCCGCGATCGCCTTGCCGACGTGCGGCAGCGAGGCCAGTCTGCCCGCGGCCAGCAGGGCGTCGACGCTCTCCGGCGTCTCGCGCAGCGCCTGCGCCCCCTCGCGGTAGGCGCGGACCTTGAACCAGCTTTCGCCCTGCAGGAGCAGGCGCACGGCGATCTCATCGAACGCCGCCGCGGTCAGCTCGTTGCGCCGCTCATCGCTCACGCTTCGTTGCGTTCCTTCCCCTGGTTCTCGTGTCCCTGCAGCGGCAGCAGCAGCGTCACGCGGGCGCCGCCGGGCACGTTCTCGGCGAAGAGCCGGCCGCCGTGCGCCTCGGCGATGCCACGGGCGATGTAGAGCCCCAGCCCGGCGCCGCGCGGCGTGCTGCCCGACTCGTCCGGCACGAGGCGCACGTGCGGCTCGAAGATCTCGTCCAGCCGGTCCGGCGGAATGCCCGGTCCTTCGTCGGTCACGCTCAGCTCCGCCGCCTGATCGGCCAGGCCCACGCGTACGGTGATCGTGCCGCCCGGCGTGTATTTGATCGCGTTGCCGATCAGGTTGGCGACGATTTGCGCGACGCGATCCGGATCGAACTCCAGCGGCAAGGGCTGGTCGCGGCCTGCATACACAATCCGGTGGTCCGGCGACCGCTCCTGCGCCAGCGTCACCTGTGCGGCGGCGATCTCGGCCAGGTCGGCCGGCTCGGTGTGCACCTGGAAGCGGCCGGTGGTGAGGCGCGCCACGTCGCTCAGGTCCTGCACCAGCCGTGTGAGCCGGCGCGACTCGCCGACGATCACGTCCAGGGCCTGCCTCACGCGCTCCTCCGTCTGATCCGGCCGGCTGAGCAACTGCGCGTAGCCGACGATCGTCGTCAGCGGCTGCCCCAGCTCGTGCGCGATCATCGAGACGAACTCGAAGCGCTGCCGCTGCGACTCTTGCAGGTGATGCTGCGTGCGGCGCAGGTCTTCCACCGTGCGCTGCAGCTCGGCCGTGGCCGCGTCGATCTTGCCCTGCAAATCCTGATTGAAGGCCGCGATCGTCGCGTTGGCGGCCTCCAGATCGGCGATGCGCGCCGCCAGCGCCCGGCGCAGGCGCGAACGCTCCACGGCACGGCCGATCGTCAGCTTCAGCTCGTCCAGGGCGCAGGGCTTGAGCAGATAGTCGTAGGCGCCCCCGCGGATAGCGCGGATGGCCGAATCCAGCGAGCCGTAGCCGGTGAGCATCACCGCCGAGCATTCCGGCTGCCGGCGGCCCACCTCGCTCAGCACCTCGATGCCGTCCGCGTCATCAAGATGCAGGTCCAGCAGCGCCGCGTCGAACGAGGCGTGCTCCAGCGCCACCCGCGCTTCGGCCGCGGAGCGCGCGGCTTCGACGGCGTAGCCCTCCTGCTCGAGCACGGCCCGCATCGTGATCGAGACACTTTCGTCGTCGTCCACGACCAGCACACGGGCGGGCGGCGCCTCAGCCATCTGGCGCCTCCAGGGGCGGCGGCGCCCCCGCGGGCAGCGCCACGGTGAAGGTGGTGCCGCGTCCGGCCCGGCTCATCACGTTGAGCTGGCCGCCATGCTGGCGCACGATGCCCAGGCTTACCCAGAGGCCGAGGCCGGTGCCCTTCGCCTCGCTCTTGGTGGAGAAGAACGGCTCGAAGATGTAGCGCAGGTTTTCCTCGGAGATGCCGCTGCCCGTGTCCTGGAACTGCACCAGCAGCCGGCGGCCATCCTCGATAAACTCGGTGTCGGTGTCGCGCGTCATGCGGGTGGTGATGCGAATCGTGCCGCCCTCCGGCATGGCGTCGCGGGCGTTGAGCAGCAGGTTGAGGAAGACCTGCTTGAGCTGATCGGCGGAGGCGAGGATCGCGGGCAGCGCCGGGTCGAGCCGCGTGCGCACGCCGATGCGCGCCTGGCGCAGCTGCCGGTCGAGCAGCGCCAGCGCCTCGCCCAGCACCTGGTTGACGTCGGTGATCGACTTCTCCACCACCGGGCGGTAGAAGCCGAGCATCTGCCGCATGATCGTGGAGACGCGCTCCGTCTCGCGGCTGGCGATCTCCAGGAACTGGTGGTTGGGATCGTCCGCGGCCGTGCGGCTGATGAGCAGGTACAGCGCGTTCTTGATCGCCTCCAACGGGTTGTTGATCTCGTGCGCGGTGGCGGCGGCGAGGCGGCCCACCGCCGCCAGCTTCTCCGATTCGAACAGTTGCTGCTCCAGCGTGCGCCGCTCCAGTTCGCGGACACGGGTCAGGTCGTGCAGCACGCAGACGATCGCCGTCACCTGGCCGAGCCGCTCCTGCACCTCCGTTGCGGTCAGGCTCATCGTCAGCAACTCGCCCGTCTCCGGGTCCACGAGCTGGATCTCGCCCTGCTTTCCGGCGCTGGACTCTAGCCGCAGTTGCGAGAGGAAGGAGCTGAAGCGGGCGTCGTTGGCGAGATAGGCAGTGGAGACGTCGGCGGGCGCGCCGGCGGCGCCGGCCTGCAACAGCCGCGCCGCCGGCTGGTTCATGCGCATGATCTGGCCGTCCGGGTCGGCGACCACGATCGGATCGGCGACATTGCTGAGGATCAGGTCGAGGCGGTCGCGCTCTTGCCGCGCCTGTTCGCCCGCCGCTTCGAGCCCGCTGAGCGTTTGCTTCAACTCGTCAAGGGCGCGGCGCAGATCGGTCACGTCCTTGAGCACGCACGCCTGGGCGCGCTCACCGGTGCGCAGGTTCGTGGCCGGCTTGCGGATCAGCTCGAACAGCAGCTCCGTGCCCTCGATCGGGTCCACGAGGGTCAGCTCGCGGCTGGCGCCGCCTTCGTGCTCCAGCGCAAAGCTGGAGAGCGAGGCGGAAAGCAGCACGTTGTTGATCTCGATCGCGTAGCGCTTGCCGGCACTGTCGTCCGGACCGGGTTTCAGCAGCCGCTCGGCGTGCTGGTTGGCGAGCAGGATGTTGTTGGCCTCGTCGGTAAGCAGCGCCGGGTCTTGTACCGCGTTGACCAGCCACCAGAGCCACTCTTCGGCGACGGCGTGCTCCTCGTCCGCCGCGCTCAGCCGGCGCACCTCTCCCCGCGCCGTCACCGCCGCCACAAGCTGGGCAGCGTAGGGCAGCAGCTCGTTGACCTCGCGCTCGCCGATCGGCCGCTCACGGCAGACCACGAGCACACCGGAGGCGGGGGGCAGCGGCACCGCGGCGAAGGCGATCAGGCCGTAGCCGGCATAGTGCGGACGCGCCGCTTCGGGCACGCGCGGATCGCGCATGGCGTCGTCCACGCGCAGCGGCCGGCCGCCACGCAACGCTTCCACGAACAGCGTATGCTCCGGCAGGTCGAAGGCGTCTGTTTCCAGCAGGCCATCGGGGGGGTTGACGCCGACCATGCCGCTGACGCTGCCGGCCTCGACATCCACGAGGCAGACGAAGGCGCGTTCGTAGCCCAGGGCGCGGGCCAGCAGCTCCAACGTGGGCTGCACCAGCTCGTGCAACTCGGCCAGCCGCGCCGCCGTACCGCTGCTGCGGTAGATGTCGAACAGATCGCTGCCGTGCGCCGCACTCCTGCCCGGCGCCCCGGCGCCGATTCGGTCCCGCTGGCTCGCCACGTTCCCGATCCTTCGCCCAACTCACCGGCTTCGCACACGAAGCGGGCTGCGCCGCCCGCGACGCGGCCTCAACCCTCGCGCGTCGTCTCGCGCCGCTCCACCACCGTGCGTTCGATGGGCGCCACACCGCCCTCACGCGGGGCAGCCAACGGCGAGCGGGCCACCGGCGCGGTGATGCCCACCGCCTCGGCATACTTCAGGTAGGTATCGATCGAGGCCACGACGATGCGCGCCTCGACGGTGATCAGGTCGATTCCCACCAGCGAGATGCGCACCCACGCGTCGATCACGATGCCCTTGTCCAGCACGCGGTCGAGCACGTCGATCAGGCTGGTGCCACCAGAGTGGCGCTCCACCACCATCTTGAGCCATCCCTCTCCCGGCCCACCTGCCTACGCGGGCGGGCCGTCGTGCTCGTGCTCTGTGGCCGCGCGTTCGCCCAGCAACCGCTCCAGCGTCTCGATCCGCGCCCGCAGCGCGGCCGTCTCCCCGGTTTCCGCGGGCGAGGCGCTGCTCAGAAAGCCATCGCGCCGCCACCAGTCCAGCCCGATCTCCGCGGCCTTGTCGATCGAGCAGACCAGCAGGCGGATGCGGATCGTCAGCAGCTCGACGTTGGCCAGCGAGACGCGGATATCGCCGGCGACGACGAGCCCCTTGTCCAGCACCCGGTCCAGAATGTCCACCAGCGTCGTGGCGGGGGGCGGGCCGGCGCTCCTGCGCCCGAACTCGATCATGGCGCGTCGCCCAGCAGCCGGCCGAGCGGGCCCAGATCCAGGTTCAGATCCTCCGCCGAGAGGCCAAACGCCTTGCGCACTGCCGTCATCGTCTGCTCCAGCTCCCGCAATGCGAGCCCCATGCGCTCCACATCGGCGTCGGGCAGGCTGCCGCCCTCCATGCGCCGCACCGCCTGGCGCTCCAGCACTTGCCGCAACAGCTCCACCAGCGCCAGCACCAGCCGGGCCAGCCCCTGCTCCGGCCGCTCCGCGCCCGCTCGCGTATGGTCCGCCGGATCCATGAGCGCGGCGGGCCGATCGGGCAGCGGCGCCGCGCGCCGCGGCGGCTCCTGCCCCTCGCGAACGCGAGGCGGCGCCCCGGTCGGTCGCAGCGGCTGCCCCGCGCCGAAGCCGGGGGCAAGCCCGAGCTGCCGCATCGTCTCCACCGACGCGATCAGCAGGTTGAGGCCGACGTAGACCAGATCCACGCCGGCGAGCGAGAGCGTCGCCTCACCGCTGAGCAGGGCGCCGCGGTTCAGCAGCAGGTCCACCGCATCCACCAGCGAGACGACCGCGCCGGCCGGCGCCCGCGCCGTCATCCTCTCTCGCCCAACTCGGGTTGGCCCGATACTACATGTGGAATTGCTTCATCTGCATCAGTTACGAGTGCATCAATACCAGTTCGCATGAACGTATACGGCGCCCATGGCCCGGAGCACTGCAGCGCCAGGCCCAGACCGGCAGCCGTTCGCTCGGCCACGTCCGCCTCGCTGCGAAACGCCGCGGCGCAGACGTTTTCCACTAGGAACGCGGCCTTGAGCAGGAGCCGCGGCGCACCCGCCGCCCGCGCCGCCTCGTCCACGCGCGTCTCGGCGCTGAGCGCCGCCAGCCGGTACAGCAGTTCGGTCGCATGCGCGGCGCCGATCACCTCGCTCTCCTGTGCCAGCACCCGCTCGCGGCGCTTCGCCAGCAGATAGGCGCGGCCGGGACCGGCCGCGGCGATCTCGGCATCGATGCGGCGCAGCTCATCGCTTTCGGCCGCGGCGACACGCGCCAGCGCCTCCGGCTCGGCGAACAGCGTGACGCCCCACTCCTGGCGGCCGCGCACCCGCGCCAGCAGCGCCCGAAACTGCGCCGCGCCCTCGTGCAACAGCCGTTCGACGGCGGCCCTGTCGCGATAGATGGCGCCGAAGCTGATCGGCGCCACCGCGTCCGCGGCCTCGGCCAGCGCGTGCACGGCGTTCTCGTGACGCACGGCGAGCGGGGTGAGCCGCGGCAGATCGGCCAGCAACGCGGCCAGTGGCGCCTCGTCGAACCGCGCGGCAGGCACCAGGCTGACCGCGGCCACGAGTCCCGCCGCCTCGATCGCGAACAGCGGCGCGCCCTCGCCCAGACCGGCGATCGTGCCCGCGCTGAGCCGTGCCTCCGCGCGGCCGCCCGGCGCCAGCACAGCGTACAGGTAGTACAGCGCAGGCGTCGTCGAGCCGGGGGCCGCGGCGGCGTGCAGCGCGCCGGTCACGCGGGCGCTCACCCGGCGCCCCGCGCCGCGCGGTAGGCGCGGGCCTCACGCAGTCGCAGCATGATCGCGGCCTCGGCGTCCAGATACTCCTTCTCCGTGATCTCGCCCTCCTCCAGGCGCAGTTGCAGCAGCAGCAGCTCTTCGTGGATGCGATCCACGTCCATGAGCTCCTGCTCTGCTACCTCAAGCAACTGCTGGAGGATAAAGCGCAGGCCGAACACCGGCAGGGAAACGGGTGCGGTCAGCAGTTGCAGCAGCATCGTTCGGCCAGTCCCAAGCGTGACGGCGTCACCCGCCGGCGCCGGCGCGCTCCAGCTTCAGGTGGATGTTGACGAAGTTGTACGGTGGCCAGGGGCCGGTCGACTGGAAGCGTAGCTGCCCCTGGTACTTGCGCGCGATCTCCTGCACCTGTTCGTCGAAGGCGGCCGCGCGCTCGCGCTCGACCAGGAAGGCGGCGTTGAGGATCATCTTGTCGCCGATCGGCTTATTGTGACGCGAAGCGATGGCGCAGCCGCGCAACTGGTCGTAGATCTCGCGCACGTAGGTGTCGGCCGCCTCGCTCATCGCCCGCTCGACCATGCGGCCGAGCTGCATGCGGGCGAAGTAGGTCGAGGTCAGCCGGTTGGTGAGGATCTCCTCTTTCAGCCGGCGGATCTCCTCGGTTTCGTCCTCCACCTGCTTGAGCACGGTCTCCGGGTCCCAGTTGACCTTGAGCCCCAGCTCGATCTTGCCCGTCATCTTCTGCAGAACGTCGCGCAGGGCGTCGGCGGTGTCCTTGAGGAACTCGACCACGTCGTCGTGCGTGCGAAAGATGGCGCCGAAGCTCATCGGGATAACCGTGAACTCCTGGAGCACCGTGTCGATCACATGCTCGTGCGTGAGCGCGTTCTCCCGCGTGGGGTCATAGACGACGACGGGCGTGTCGGAGACGACGGCGGCCAGGCCGCCATGCTCGATCGTGTAGACCTCGTCGTTGCGGCCACCGATGCCCATGCGGCCGAAGGCGCGAGGCTCGGCGCACTCGATGATGCAGTACACATACTTGCCCCCAGCGGGAGCGCGCTCCGGAGGCTCGGCGCCGTAGCCGAGGATCTGCTCTTCGACGGCCATCCGGCACCTCTCGTGTGATGCGGCAGCGGCGCGGGGTGGGCCGCGCCGCTGCACCGCGGCGTTACCGCCTGAAAGACGCTGGCCGGGCAACGCTCTGAGCGTCGGGAACGGCGCCGGCCGTGTCAATACCCTTTCAGAGCGATGTGCCGCCTGTGGCGGACCCGGACACGTGCAACGGGCGCCCCGGCCGAAGCCGGGGCGCCCGTTGCGTTCCGCACGTGCCGGGGTCGGTACAGCCCCGGCACGTCCCTACGGAATGCGCCGGTCGTCGCCGTCCGCGTAGACAGCGATGCCGCAGCGCGCCGCCTTGGCGGCATACATGGCCGCATCGGCGCTGCGCAGCAGCGTGCCCGGCTCCGTGCCGTGGGCGGGAGCCGCGGCGATACCGATGCTCGCAGCCACGTACACGGTTTGCCCGTTGACGGTGAACGGATGCTCGATGGCCCGCACAAGTTGTTGTGCGGCCCGCGTGGCACCCGCGCTCTCCGCGCCGGGCAGAATCACGGCGAACTCTTCGCCGCCCAGTCGCGCTACCGTATCCGAGGCCCGCAGCGCCAACTGGCACCGCGCTGCCACCTGCCGCAACAGCAGGTCGCCCGCCTGGTGGCCCAGCCGGTCTTTGACCGCCTTGAAGCCGTCCAGGTCGATGGCGAGCACCGCGGTGCCGCTGCCGTTCCGCTTGCCCAGCAGCAGCGACTGCCGCAGCCGGTCACGGAAGAGGATACGGTTGGGCAGCTCGGTGAGCGGGTCGTGGAGCGTCTTGTGCTCCAACGCCGCCACCTGTGCCCGGCGCTCGGTGACGTCATGCAGGGCGAGCACGGCGCCACAGACGCCGCGACCGCCCTCCAGCGGCGCAACCGAGAGCGAGACGAACAGGGCGCTGCCGTCCGGACGCCGCAACGCGGCGTCCTCGATACGGAGCGTGCGTCCACTGCGCCGCACGTCGCGCACCAGGCAGGCGATCTGTGTCTCGCCCAGATCGAGGGCAGGGTGCAGGGAGCGTCCCAGCAGCTGCTCCTCGTCGCGGCCCAGCATACGGGCCGCCATCGGATTCACGTAGCTTACGCGGCCGGTCTCGTCCACGGCCACCACACCGGCGCCGAGGTTGGAGACGATCGCCCGCGTCAGCTCCGCGTCGCCCACGAGTCCCGCCTGTGCGGCGGGAGCATCGCGGAACAGCCAGCCGGGCTCCGCCATCGGGTCCGCCGGCTCGTCGGCAACGAGCGCGGTCGGGGCCAGCAGGCGGTCCCAGTCCGCGGGATGCACCATGGCCTCCGCGATCGGGTCGGCGGCGATCAGGCGCAGCGCCGATCGCGGTTGCGGCGGCGTCGCTGCCGACTCCAGCCGCAACCAGTCGATCCCGCTGAGCCCGTCATCGTCGACGGCGACGCTACGCCGCGCCAACGCGCGGTGTGCGGAGGTGGCGCCGGGCACGAGCAGGCTGGCGAAGGCCAGCAAACCCAGGGCCGCCGCGACGGCGCGCCACGTGCCCGACATGGCATGCGCCATGCTCAGCCACGCCGCGCTGCCGCCGGCCACGCCGGCGTCCGGGCTGACCCGGCTCGCCAGCAGGGCACTCACGGCGAGGCCCAGCAGTGCCAACGCAACCAGAAACAGTGGAGGGAACTTCCTCCGCTCCAAAACGAACTGACCTCCTCCGGGTAGACGTCCTGTCGCCACTCCCTGCCGGCCGCCACCTGGACGGCGTGCAGGGCCACCACGGCGCTACACGACTGCGCGTCAGTGGCAGGTACGCGGGCAGAAAGCCCGGACGCCCTTCGCCAGTGGGCGGGGTCGCGCCGCGGCGGGCATGGGGCGCCCACAAGCACCGGATCGCGTCCCATGGTGGACCGCCGTTTGGGCGCGCGGATCCGGCCTGCTCAGGCGCCGGCAGGGTCAGCCTGGAGGAGTCGGCGGAGCATAGGATGGGGAAAGCGGACCGCGTCGGCGGTCGCGCGGGCTCCCGAGGAATATGAAGGCGACACCCAGCAACGCCAGGCCGGCAAGCCCGGCCGCGGGCCCGGAGCCGCCGCCACCGCTGCCGCTGAGCCCGCCGCCGGCGCCACCGGCACTGGCCGGCGCCGAGGCGGCGGCAGCCGGAGCGGGAACGGCGGCCTGGGCGGGCAGCGGTTGCGGGGCAAGCGGCGTGGGTGCGCGTGAGGCGTCGAGGTCGTCCGCAGCGACCACGCGCACGAGCGGGCTTACCTGCAGCAGAACCTCGCTCTCAGCCGTGATGTGCCCCATCGCGGCGAAGGCCGGGGGCTCGGCTGCCACCGGGCGCTGGCCGTCGCCGGCCGTTGCGCCCGTGCGAATGGCGCCGCCGGCGACCGGCGCCGTGCCGAGCGCGGGGGCGGCGGGGAAGCTCGGCGTGGACGTGACCGGCGGCTCGGCGTCGTCGCTCTGCGGTGCGGCGGTCGCGTCCGGCAGATCGGCGGCGGCGGGCGCGGCCACGGCGTCGTCCGCCGGCGTGGAAAGCGTGGCCGTCGCGGGCGTCGCCACAGCGGGCGCAGCCGAGTCCACGGTATCGCTCTGCGTTGCGGCCGGCGGCTGCACGGCCGCAACGCCGGTCCGGGCCGAGGGGACACTGGCGACCGGTGCCGGCACAATCAGGTTCGGCAGCGGCAGCCGCGAGCTGGGAAAGCTGGCCGCGGGCGCGGGCAGGGGTGCACTCGGCGTATTGCCGGCCGGCATCGTCATCACCGGCGTGTCGGTGGCGATCGCATTGCCGTTGGCAGGGGCCAGGGCGACCGGCTGCGCCTGCACCTCGGGCTCCGGCTGCGCCTGCGCTACCGGCTGCGCTTGCGCCACGGGCTGCACCTGCGCCTCCGCCCGCACCCCGCCACTCGCGGGCGCCGCTGCCTGGCCGGCGGCTGCCGGCGGTGCGGCGGGCGCGGGGGACTGCGCCGCGGTCTGCTGCGCGCCGGGGGTCATGAACGCGGGCGAGAGGGCGTTGGGCGCCTGCAGCGTTCCCGCGGGAGCGATGGGGTTGGCGGCCTGGGGCACGCCGCCCGGCGTACTGAAAATGATCGAGCCGGCGCCGGGCATGGGGGCAGAAGCCGGGATCACCGGCGCATTCGGCGCAGGCCCGCCATCGGCGCTGACGGCCGGCGCGATCGCCAGCCACGCCGCTGTACCAAGCACGAGCGCCGCTGCCACTGACAGCCAGCGGACCACGCGCACGCCTCCCGCGATTTCGCCCATTCTCGCATGGAGTATCGGCACACACCCGCACGACGGTAAGGGAATAGTAACAGTTGAGTAACGTCCGCCGCAAATCCGTTACGAAGCTGGGGCAAGCGCAATGTTCACGCAATGCCGTGTGCACCGCCGGGATCGGCGCCTTGCCAGCGGCGCGGCGACGCGGCCGCCTGCCGCTTATACTGATGCGGGTGGCCGCGCGAGCGGGCCGCCGGGCGGGAGGCAGCATGGCAGAGGAGTTGCGCCCCGGACTGGTGGGTGAGGCCGAGCTGGTGTGCGGGCCGGAGCACGCCGCGAGCCGGTTCGGCGCCGACGGCATCGAGGTGCTCGCCACCCCGATCATGGTCGGCCTGATGGAACATGCGGCGATCATGGCCGCCGACCGCGCCCTGCCGGCGGGCTCGCAAACCGTCGGCACCAGCATGAACTTCAAACACAGCGCCGCCACGCCGCTCGGTGTCCGCGTCCGCGCCCGCGCCGAGCTGACCGAAGTCGACGGACGCCGCCTCGTCTTCCGCATCGAGGCGTTCGATCCATGGGAAGCGATCGGCTCGGCCGAGCACGAGCGCTTCGTGATTCGGCGCGACCGCTTTCTGGAGCGCGTCGCCGAGAAGGCCAGCCGCCCACCCGCGGGCTGAACCCGCTTTCGCCATTCGCCGCTGTCTGTTCACATACGCATGTGAACGGGAAGCCATCCGTGCGCGAAGAGCCGGCACTGCCGCCCGGCGCCCGGCCGCCGCAGCCGCCGGCCGATCCGGTTGCCGCCGTCGAAAGCCTGCTGTTCGTGGCCGAGGGGGCGATCGAGCCGGCGGCGCTGGCCGCGGCGCTCAACCTGTCCGCCGCACAGATCGAGGCCGCGCTGGCCGAGCTGGGCCAGCGCAGTCGCGCCCGCGGCATCCGCCTGCAGCGCGGCGACGGCGTCGTGCAACTGATCTCCGCCCCTGAGTTCGGTCCCTACGTCGAGCGCTTTCTGGGCGCGGCCTCCGAGCAGCGTCTTTCCAGCGCGGCGCTGGAGACGCTGGCGATCGTCGCCTATCAGCAGCCGGTGACGCGTATGGCGATCGAGGCGATTCGCGGTGTGAGCTGCGATCGCGCCCTGGCAACGCTGCGGGCGCGCGATCTGATCGGCGAAGTGGGCCGCGCCGAGACGGTGGGGCGACCCGTGCTTTACGGCACCACGCTGCGCTTCCTCGAATACTTCGGCCTGGAGCAGGCCGGCGATCTGCCGCCCTTGCCCGCGGACGCCTGAAGGCACCGGCGCGAAGCACCCCATCCCGCCCGCTGTGGTCACGGTATAGTAAGCCGTCGCATGACGCGGAGACCGGCGAGCGATAAGAAATGGAGGCCACTATGGCCGGGCAACACTCGGACGCGGAGAACGAAAGCGGAGCGCCGCTGCGCGTGATCGTCTCCGGCAGCGGGCGCATGGGCCGCGAAGTGATGGCCGGCATCGCCCGCCAGCCGGACATGCGCGTCGTCGGCGTCCTGGAAAAGTTCTCCGAAAGCGACCACATCGCCCTGCCCGACGGCGGCGAGGTGCCGCTGAGCAACGACGCGGAGAAGCTGCTGGCCGCCGTGCCCGCCGATGCGCTGGTGGATTTCACCTTCCACGAGTGGACGCAGCAGGTAGCGCCGCTGGCGGTGCGGGCGGGCGTGCGGCCGGTGATCGGCACCACCGGCCTGCCGGAGGCGTTCGTCGAGCGGCTGGCGCGCGACTGCGCCGAGCACAAGATCGGCGGCATCGTCGCGGCCAACTTCGCCCTGGGCGCGGTGCTGCTCATGCACCTCTGCAGCGTGGCGGCGCCCTTCTTCGACTACGCCGAGGTGATCGAGCTGCACCACGAGGCGAAGGTCGATGCCCCCTCCGGCACGGCCTACACCACCGTGCGCGAGATGCTGCGCGCCCGCGGCGACCGGCCGTTCACCCATCCGGAGACCACGAAATTCACCCTTCCGGGCACGCGCGGGGGCAGCGAGGGCGGCGTTACCGTGCACAGTGTGCGCTTGCAGGGGCTGGTCGCCCACAGGAGGTGATCTTCGGCGCCCTCGGCCAGACGCTGACGCTGCGGCACGACACCACCAGCCGCGAATCCTTCATCCCCGGCGTGCTGCTGGCGCTGCGCCACGTGCCGGCGCGACGCGAGTTAGTGATCGGCCTCGATCGGCTTATGGGCTTACAACCATAGATCGGTTACAATTTCGTAAACGCGATCGGCGCGTGTGATTGGGCCCCTCCGCGGCTGCGAGCACGGGCATGCCCGCCGCGGACGCGGAGCGTAGATGCGCCGGTAAGGGGAGCAGGGCGATGGCGGCAGAGCCCCACTTCAGTTTGGTCGCCGAGCGCGGTGTGGCGCCGGCAGAGCGCGAACCGCAGCGGCGGCGCCGTGTGCGCGGCAGCGCGGGCGTGCGCGTCAGGGGCACGAGTGACGGCGACGTGACCGCCGTGCCGGCCGAGCCGCAGGAGCGCCGCACCAGCAGCGACGCGGAGCGCGAGGCGTTCGGCGCGCTGCTCGGCCGCAGTCTGCGCTCGGGCGGCTTCCGCTTCGACGACGCGACGATGTCCCGCCTGCGCCGTGTGCTCTGGGAACGGGTGCGCGCCTCGGGCGCCGGCAGCGCTCAGGCCTATCTCGGCCGCGCGACGGACCCGCTGGAGGTGGAGCAGATCCACGCCGCGCTCGCCGTGCACGAAACCCGCTTCTTCCGTATGCCCACGCAGTTCAAACTGCTGGACGAAGACATCCTGCCCGCACTCTGGTTTCGGCGGGGCAGCGATACTCGCCTACTGCTCTGGAGCGCCGGCTGCGCCAGCGGCGAAGAGGCGTACTCGCTCGGCATGGTGGCCCTGGAAGCGGCGATCCGGCGCGGGGTGACGCTGGCCGAACCGGTGCGGGTGATCGGCTCGGATATCGACGGCGCCGCCCTGCACCTGGCGGAGAGGGCGATCTACCACGACCGCGCCCTCGCCAACGTGGCGCCCGCGCTGCGTTCGCGCTGCTTCGTCCGTGCGGGACAGGGATGGCGCGTGGCCGAAACGCCGCGGCGGCTGGTCGAGTTCCAGCGCTGGAGCCTGCTGGACGCGGACTGGCCGCTGGCGCCGGGCAGCGTGGACGTGCTCTTCTGCCACGATGTCTTGCCGTTCTTCTCCGCGGAGGAGCGGCAGGCGGTGGTGGCACGCTTCTGCGACGTGCTCGCGCCTGGCGGCTACCTCTTTCTCGGCTACGGCGAGGCGCTGGCTCCGCGGCCGGCGGCGTTGGAGGACGTGCACCTGCCCAGCATCTCGTTCTATCAGAAGGTGGCCGCCGGGCGGGAGTGATCGGCGCCGCCAGCCGGAGCCGGCGGCGCGCCTTTCCCCGAGCTTGCATCGCCGGCGCCGTAGCACGGCAATCTCCGCGGCGGTTGTCCCATCGTAAACGTACAAGGGATGGCGGGGACGCCCACGCCGTTCCTGCCCCGGGGCCGGCCGCGCCCGCACCCGCCGCAAGAACTTTGCCCATCTGCAGCCAGAATGCTGTCTCGTAATTCACCCCGGCGTCCGTTGTTGCGCTGAGGGCGCGAGAGTAGTATGACGTGGCCCCGCGCGGAGTGCGGCGCGGCCATGCCGATCGCTCGCTCGCGCCCTCGCAGGCGTCCCGCGTTCGCGCCCGCGAGCGGTGAACGCATGCGGCTGGAGCGCGCCGGCGTAGGGCGTTGCGCCGGGCCACGGCCGGCATGGCCGGCGACGGGCCGATCGCGCCGGCGATCGGCCGAGGCGGCGACCGTCGGCATTCGCTGGCAGTTCAGGAAAGGAAGCTGACGATGATCGAAATCGGCGTGTTCCACAACGGCGCCTCGGATCTGAAAGCCGTTTCGACGCCGGACGGCGTGGTGGTCAACGACGGCACGCTGGCCGAAGTCTCGGCCAGCAATCAGCGCGTGCTCGTCGGCCAGGTGCGGCAGGGCATTCTGGCCGACCGGCTCGGTTTCGATTACTGGTTCATGACCGAGCACCACTTCCAGCCGGAGGGCGCGGAGTTCAGCCCCAATCCCTTGCTGGTGGAAACGGCGATCGCCGCGCAGACGAAGCGCATCCGCCTCGGGCAGATGGCGAACATCCTCTCCTGGTGGCACCCGATCCGCATCGCCGAGCAGGCGGCGATGCTGGACGTGATCAGCGGCGGCCGCCTGGAGTTCGGCGTGGGGCGCGGCTACCAGCCGCGCGAGAACGAGACCTTCGGCAAGCCCTTCGGCTCGACCATTCAAGACCAGGAGCGCAACCGCGTCTACTTCCACGAGGCGTACGAGACGATCATCAAGGCCTGGACGGAGGGCTCGTTCTCCTACCACGGCGAGTTCGTCTCCGTGCCGCCGGCCTATACCAAGTGGAATCACAAGCAGACGATCGCCTACTTCAAGCAGCAGGGCGTCGGCCGCGACCTGAACGACGTGCTGCGCCTGGGCGCGCCCGATATGTACTCGATGGGCAGCCCGATCATGGCCTCGACCACGACGCTGAAGGAGATCAGCGTCTATCCGCAGCCCTTGCAGAAGCCGCACCCGCAGGTCTGGGAGCCGGTGACCAGCGAGCGCTCGATCCGCTGGACGGCGCAGCACGGCGTCAACAGCTTCACCGTGCCGGAGCCGACCACGCGCCTGAAGCGCAACATCGAGATCTATTACGAGGAAGCGGCGAAGAACAAGTGGCCCGACCGGCTCAACCGCGGCCAGTGGAAGTTCGGCTGGGACGCGCAGAAGCACCGCGGCTTCGGCTGCTGCCGCTACGTGCACTTCCTGCCCGGCGGCGCCAGGCAGAAGGATGACCTGGAGCGCTACAAGCAGGCGATCGAGCTGCAGTGGGACTACTACGGGCCGTTCGGCTTCGCCGCCGTGCTCTCCGAGCTGGACGAGCCGATGTACGACATGAGCATGAAGGTCACGGCCGACCTGATCATGCAGAAGGAGATCGCGATCGTCGGCACGCCGGACCAGGTCGTCGACAAGATCATGCGCATCAAGGAGCGCTGCGGCTACGACGACTTCATGTTCACGGCCTGGTTCGAGGCGGGCGGCTACACGACCGAGGAAACCGAGGAGCAGATGCGGATCTTCGCCTCCGAGGTGATGCCGGCGCTGAAGCGGGCCTGCGGCGGCGGCGCCTCGCTGGCCGAATCGACGGTGCAGCTCGTGCCCGAGCGGGCGCTGGCGGGGGCGCCGGCCGGCGACTGAGCCGCGCCACTGACCCGCCCGCGCCTTCCCCACCCGAATGGCCGAGCAGGAGCCGGCGGGCACGGTCAGGCCATCTCTGCTGGATGACGAGGATACCCGCGCTACGGCCGGATCGCGCGGCAGACGGCAGGGGCGGCTCCCGGGGCGGCGGCACGCGACGCCGCCCCGTTCTGGAAATTACGGCGATCCCTGCGCCGCCTTCGCCTTCGCGTCGAGAAGCGCGGCGATCTGCAGCAGGTGGTCCAGCGCCGCCTGGCTTGCCGCCGGCTCGCCCACGCCCAGCAGCACGCGGCCGCGCCGCCAGGCGATCGAGGTGCCGCCGCCGGCGCCGATCGTGTAGTGGTAGGCGGTGCTCTGGTCGCCCAGCGGCTGCGCCAGCGTGAACGGCTGCGGCTTCACCTCGGCCGGCGGGCTGGGAAACTGGTCGAAGTAGAGCTTTGCGCCCGCCTCGTCCTTCCAGACCTCGATCGAGACGCCGACGCCCGAGGCGCTGTCCGGCGAGCTGATCTGCTGGATGAAGCCATCGAGCCGGCCCGTGTCGTTGAACAGCTTCAGCACCGCCTGCGGATCGGCGTAGCCGGTGATCGCCTGTTCGTTCGATTGGCGCCCCGAGAGGCCGCCCACGCTGTAGCCGGCGGGCAGATCGCCGGCCGTGAGCATGATGCGCTGAATCAGATCAGAGGCGGAGGCGCCGCCGCCGGCCGCGCCTGGCGCCGTGGCTGACCGTGAAGGCGCCGCGGCGGCGGCCGTTGCCGGGCCGGTTGCTGCCGCGGGCGCAGCAGTCGCACTGGGCCGGGACGTCGCGGCTGCCGTGGGCGAGGCGCTCGCGGCCGGGCTCGCTCCCGCCACGGCCGGGAACGGTGTACCGTTACTCGTGGTGGCCGCCGGCGTGGCGCTGGCCCGCGCAAGCGGCGTGCTCGCGCTGGTCAGCGGCGTACCGGCGCTGGTCGCCGCTGCGGTGGGGCGGTTCTTGTTGTTGTTCGACGAGCCGCAGGCCGTGCAGAGCGCGAGGGCGCAGAGCGCCGTGGAAAGTGCGATCTTGATCAAGGCGATGGACACCTCCGCGTGAGTAGAGCCGCTCCTACGATCAACACCTCGCGGGCCGCGAACGTTCCAGTCCTGTGCGGCGCCCTGCACCGCCATCGCTCCGCGAGGCGCGGGTGAGCCGCGCCGGCGGCCAGTCCGAGCCGCTGCCGCCGGACCGCCTCGCGATCGAGTGCCGCTTCCTGCGCCGCACGATCGTCTCCGGCCGGCCGGACGGCCCCGTGGCCACGCTCTGCCAGCACCCGGTGCGCGACGGCTTCGACTGCATCGGCCCCTTCATCGAAGATCTGCCCACCGAGTGCCGGCTCTGGGAACAGAAGGGCCGCTGAGCGCGTCGCGCCCGTGCAACGATCCATCGTTTGACGCCGCGCCGCGCGATATACTGAATCCGTAGTTTATCCGTGCCTTCAGGCGCGAGGAGCCAACCACCATGACATACGTTCCCAATCCCGCCGTGATCGAGTCCGACGGGCGCATCGAGCGCTCAATGGACGTCTTCTCCCGGCTGCTGCGCGACCGCATCATCTACCTCGGCACGCCGATCGATGACTCGGTGGCAAACCTGATCATCGGCCAGTTGCTCTATCTGGCCAGCGCCGACCCGGAGCGCGACATCCAGATGTACATCAACAGCCCGGGCGGCGTGGTCACCGCCGGCCTGGCGATCTACGACACGATGCAGCACATCCGCTGCGACGTCTCCACCACCTGCATCGGCCAGGCCGCGAGCATGGGCGCCGTGCTGCTGGCCGCGGGCACCAAGGGCAAGCGCTACATCACGCCCAACGCGCAGGTGATGGTGCACCAGGGCAGCGCCGGCTTCAGCGGCGCCACGCCGGACATCATGATCCAGGTCCAGCATCTTGCCGGCCTGATCGAGCGGCTGAACAACATCCTCGCCAAGCACACCGGCCAGCCGATGGAGCGGATCAAGACCGATACCTCCCGCGACTTCTGGATGAACGCCGACCAGGTGCTCGAGTACGGCATCTGCGACCAGGTGCTCTCGCCGGCGAAGGAACTGGCGCTCGCCGCCACCTAAGCGCAGCGCGTCGCCTGCCGATATGCGAAGGGGATGGGCGCGATGCCCATCCCCCTTTTTTTGGCGAGCGCCCGTGCGAGCCCTCACTCCCCCGGCCCCTCTCTCCCATACACGGACGGTGGGAGATCCGCCGCGCACAAAGACCTTATGGGAGAGAGGGGCGATCGTATGGTGCTGGAGTCGGACGACGCTCGGTTAACCATGGGTCGCTTGGAACGCCCGACCCGGGATCGCCCCTTCGCCTATGCCGCAGGCATGGGAGAAGGGGACGGGGGATGAGGGCCGCCGCTCGCGGCCGCCTGCATCGCGTTCCAGACGCGCTGCGGCGTCAGCGGCACATCGATGTGGCGGATGCCCAGCGGCGCCAGCGCGTCCATCACCGCGTTGGCGATCGCCGGCACGCTGCCGATCGTGCCCGCCTCGCCCACGCCCTTGATGCCCAGCGGCGTGCGCGGCGAGGGCGTCACTGTGTGCCCGATCGTCATCTGCGGCAGGTCTTCGCCGTGCGGAATCGCGTAGTCCATGAAGCTGCCGGAGACGAGTTGCCCGTTCTCGTCGTAGACGACCTCTTCCAGCAGCGCCTGGCCCACGCCCTGGGCGATGCCGCCGTGCACCTGGCCGCGCACGATCAGCGGGTTGATCACCGGGCCGCAGTCGTCCACGCCGTCGAAGCGCAGCAGCTTCACGGCGCCCGTGTCGCGGTCGACCTCGGCCATCGCCAGATAGGCGCCGAAGGGAAAGGTCATGCCCTGCGAGCCGAAGAAGTGCTGCGCCTCTAGTCCCGGCTCGTCTCCGGGCGCGGGCGCGGCGTAGGCGTGCGCGGCCACACGCTGGAAGGCGAGGCCGCGGTCGGGTGCGTCCGCCGGCTCGATGCGGCCGTTGCGGAAGAGCAGATCGTCCTCGTTCGCCTCGATCATGTTGGCGGCGATGCGGCGCATCTTCGCCTCGATCTCGCGCAGGCACTGGTAGACCGCCGAGCCGCCCATCATCATGCTGCGGCTGCCGAACGTGCCGATGCCCTGCGCCACGACGGCGGTGTCGTGCTCGTGCAGCGTCACCGTGTCCGGATCGACGCCCAGCACCTCGGCGGCGAGCTGGGCGAAGACCGTCTCGTGCCCCTGGCCATGCGCCGAGACCCCCGTCAGCAGCTCCACCGCGCCGCTCTGGTTGACGCGCACGGCGCCGTACTCCCAGGCCGCGGCGCCGCCGCCCTCGCTCGCCGCGCCCGGCCCGCAGCTCTCTACATATGAGCAGATGCCGATGCCGACCAGCCGCCCTTCGGCGCGTGCCGCCTCGCGCTCGCGCACCAGCGCGGCATAGTCCACGTTCTCCAGCAGCGTGTTCAGCGCCTTCGCGTAGTCGCCGCTGTCGTAGAGCAGGCCGGTGGCCGTCCGATACGGGAAGGCGTCGGCGGGGATGAAGTTCTTGCGGCGCAGCTCGATCGGGTCCATGTTCAGCTCGCGCGCCAGCAGGTCCATCGCCCGCTCGCAGAAGTAGGTCGCCTCCGGCCGGCCGGCGCCGCGGTAGGCCGCCGTGGGCGACTTGTTGGTCAGCGCCTCGCTGAGCAGCACGCGCGCGGCGGGAAAGCGGTAGACGTTGGTGCAGAGCCGCTGCGTGTTGCCGTAGAGGCCGACGGTGCTGGCGTCGCAGGTGTGGCCCAGGTCGGCGATGATGTTGAGCCTGAGCCCCAGCAGCGTGCCGTCGCGCTTCGCCGCCAGCTCGATCGTGCCCGTCTGGCCGCGACCGTGGCTGGTGGTCGTGAACGACTCCATGCGCGTCTCGATCCATTTGACCGGCCGCTCGAAGCGCCGCGCCAGGAAGGCGGCGCAGGCCTCTTCAGAGTAGACGTTGCCCTTGGCGCCGAAGCCGCCGCCCATCTCCGGAACGATCACGCGGATGCGCCCCTCGGGGATGCCGCCCATGCGCGAGAGCACGGCGCGCACGCGGTGTGGCGCCTGCGAGGTGGACCAGATGGTGAACCGGTCGTCCCAGCGCTCGTAGCGGGCGACGACACCGCGCGTCTCGATCGCGGAGGGCGCGAGGCGGGCGGCGCGCATGCGTTGCTTCACGGTCACCTCGGCCTGCGCGAACGCGGCCTCGATCGCCTCTTCGGAGGCGCCGAAGGGCACATCGCGCAGCACGGCGTTGTCGGGAAACTCGTCCCACAGTTGCGGTGCGCCGGGCGCCAGCGCCGCTTCGGGATCGACCACGGCGGGCAGCTCTTCGTATTCGACGGCGACCAGGTCGACCGCGTCCTCCGCGAGGTAGCGATCGGCGGCCAGTATGGCCACAACCGACTCGCCCACGCGCCGCACCTTCTCCCGTGCCAGCACGAAGCGCGGCGGCTGCGGCGGGCCGGGGTTCGGCGGGAAGGGCGGCGCGAACTCGGCCGCCTCGGCCCCGGTGACGACGGCGAAGACCCCGGGCAGCGCCAACGCCGCGCTCGCGTCGATCGAGACGATGCGCGCGTGGGCGTGCGGCGAGCGCACGAAGGCGAGGTGCAGCAGCTCGGGCAGATGCAGGTCGTCGATGTAGCTCGCGCTGCCGGTGATCAGGCGCGGGTCCTCGCGCCGTTTCACCGGCGTGCCGAACCAGCGCGCGTGCAAAAACGGCCTGGTCGAGTGATCGTCGGCCACGGTCGGCTTCCTCCAGCAGATGCATAAGGGGCGTTGCCCCGTGCAACTGTACACTGTGGCGTCGGCGCGTCCCCGCGCAACGGATCGCGAAAGGCGCTATGCTGCCGCTGGCCGGCGCGATGCCGGCGAGGAGCAACGACGATGACGGCAAGCGACCGCCTGGCCATGCCGCTGGGCGAAGCGATCTTCAGCATGCGAGCGATCCGCCGCTTCAAGCCCGATCCGATCGCCGACAATGACCTGCACGCGATCATGGAGGCGGCGATCCACGCGCCCAACGGCGGCAACGCCCAGCCCTGGCGCTTCATCGTGGTCAAGGATGCAGAGCAGCGCGCCCGCCTGGCGCCGCTCTACCGCGAAGCCTGGTGGGCCAAGCGCAAGGACCAGGGCATCAACGGTCCGCAGGACATCTCACCCAACGACAAGGTGGCGCAGTCGGCCATGCGCCTGGCGGAGACGCTCGGTGAGGTGCCGGTGATCGTGCTCGTCTGCGCCACGGCGAAAGGCGCCGGTGCGATGGGCCCGGTGATCCCTTCCGTGGAGAACCTGCTGCTGGCGGCGCGGGCGCTGGGCATCGGCGGCACGATCACCACGCTGCACGCCGTGGTAGACGAACGGGTGCGCGCCCTCTTCAGCATCCCCGACACGGCGCAGATCGTCTACTGCCTGCCGCTGGGCTACCCGCGCGGCCGCTTCGGGCCAACCACGCGCAGGCCACTGACCGAGGTCTGCGCCTACGATCGCTGGGACGGCAGCGTGCCCTGGCCCCAATTCTAGGGGAAGGGGAGATCGACGCACGGAGCGGTTAGGGCTGAGCGCGTGACGCAGTACCTCCCCAGCTCCGGTCCGAAGCTCCCCTCTCCATTCCATGGAGAGGGGCCGGGGGTGAGGCCACGCGCCTGACGCCGGATCGCCCTTCCCCCATCATGCAACGAATGGGGAAGGGTCGGGGGATGAGATGGGGGCCACCCGATGCCGCTCGATGCCCTGCCGCCCGACCTCGCCGTGCTGCGCGAGCGGCTGCGCGCCTTTCTTGACGATGAGCTGCTGCCCGCCGAGCGCGTCGCCGGCGTGCAGGAGGAGGCCGAGGCGCCGGCCGAGCTGCGCCGCTGGGTGCGCACGCGCTCGCACGAGCTCGGCCTCTTCCGCCTGCTGCAGCCAGCGGAGCTGGGCGGCGGCGGGCTCGGTCCGCTCGGCCAGGTGGCGCTGCGCGAGGAGATCGCCGCCTCCGGCGCCGCGCTTGGCCGGCTGGTGCTGGGCGGTGCCGGCGGTCTGCTGCGCCACGGCACGCCCGCGCAGCGTGAACGCTTTCTGGCGCCCGTGCTGCGCGGCAAGCTGACGGCGGCCTTCGCCTTCACCGACGCCCGCGAAGGTCCGCGCACCACGGCCGTGCGCCAGGGCGAGGCGTTCGCCCTGAACGGCGTCAAAGCGTTCGTCACCGGCGGACCGCACGCCGATCTGCTGCTGACCGTGGCCAACGTGACGGAGAACCCCGGCGGTCCGGTCGGCTCGGCCGTGTTCGTCGTCCCGCGCGGTGCGCCCGGATTGACGCTGCGGCGTGAGCTGCGCACGCTCGACGGCGGCCTGCACGGCGAGTTCGCCTACGAAGGCGTGCCGGCAACGGAGGAAGCGATCATCGGCGGCATCGGCCAGGGGCTGCCGCGGGCCCTGGAAGACATCACCGGCATGCGGCTCGGTGTGGCGGCCTCGGCCTGCGGCGCCGGGCGTTGGACGCTGGCCTACACGCTCGCCCAGATCGACCAGCCGCACCGCAGCGGCACGCCGCTGGCCGAGCGCGAGCAGGTGCAGGCGATGCTGGCCGAGAGCGCAACCGACCTCTACGCGGCGCGCAGCGCCCTGTACGCCACGGCGCGGGCGGCACAGGAGGGTGAGAGCAGGGAGGTCGAGGTGGCGATGGCGAAGTCGCTCGCCACCGAGGCGATCACGCGCATCGTCGACCGCGCGATCCAGCTCACGGGCGGTGCGGCGGTGGTGGAGGGGCATCCGCTGGCGCGGCTCTACCGCCAGATCCGCGCCTGGCGCATCGCCGAAGGCACCACGGAGATCCTGCGCCTGACGATCGCCCGCGGCTTGCTCGCGCGGCAGCGTGGGGCCTGACCCCGCCACAGCACGCCGCGTCTCCCTTCCCGACACGGGAAGGGTGGGGTGCGAGGAGATCCGGTAGCCTTCGAACCACCCCTTCCCGTGTCGGGCCAGAGCGCCGCGCAACCGTGGGAGACCCGCAATGCGCAGCCGAGCCTGAGCGAGGCAGGGATAGGCGCGCCGCAGCTTGTAATCTTGTAAAAGCTGCTACAATCCCTGCACCCCGCTCGATCCGGGTCCGCCAGGAGTCCCTGCATGGCCGATTCGCCCCTGGCACAGCGCCTCGCCGCCGCGCGCGACGGGTTGGCGGACCTGGAGCGGCGCGTGCGACGTGCGGGGGGCAAGGCCGCCGCGGCCGAGATCGCCGGTCTCGTGCAGCTGCTCGACGGCGTGACGGCGGACTACGCCGCGCAGCCGGCCGCGGTGCGCGACCGCAGCCAGGCCGTGCGCCTGCAGGCCATCACTGCCGCCCTCTCCGAGGCGCTCACGCCGGTGCAGGTGGCCGAGGTCATGGTGGAGCAGGGCGTCGCCGCCACCGACGCGGTCGCAGGCACGCTGGCCCTGCTCGACGAGGCGCGCGACACGGTCGAGATCGTCGGCGCCGGCGGCTATGCGGCGCCGCTGGTGAAGCACTGGCAGCGCTTTCCGCTTTCCACGGCGGCGCCGCTGGCCGAGGCGATCCGCTCGGCCAAGCCGTATCTCGTCGCCTCGGCCGCGGAGGGGCGCAGCCGCGGCCTCATGCCTGATGCGGTCTGGCCGGATGGTCGCACGGGCGCCCTCGCGGCCGTGCCGCTGATCGTGGACGGCGTCACGATCGGCGCGATTGGCCTCAGCTACGAGCGCACGCGCAGCTTCGACGGCGCCGATGAGGCCTTTCTCGCGGCGCTGGCGCAGCAGTTCGCGCTGGCCCTGCTGCGTGCCCGGCTCTACCAGGCGCAGCGCGACGCCCGCGCCGAGGCCGAGGCTGCCCAGCGCTGGCTGCGCTTTCTCGCCGAGGCGGGCGATACGCTCTCCGCGACGCTGGACTACGACGAGACGCTGGCCCAGGTCGCCCGGCTCGCCGTGCCGGCGCTGGCCGATTGGTGCAGCGTCTGCGTGCTGAACGAGGCCGGCCTGATCGAGCGCCGCGCCTTCGCCGCGGCGGACCCCGCCCGCCGCGCCGCCGTGGAAGAGCTGGGCGGCGGCTTCCCGCTTGCGCCCGATGCGCCGCACCCCATCGCCCGCGTGCTGCGCAGCGGCCACCCCGAGCTCCTGGCGAACGTGGGCGAGGCCGAATTGTCCGGCCTGGCGGTGGACAAGCGGCGGCTGCCGCGGCTGCGCGCCGCCGGCATCAGCTCCTACATGTGCGTGCCGCTGCGGGCGCGCGGGCATACGCTGGGCACGCTCAACTTCGTCTCCTCCACGCCGGAGCGGCAGTACGGCCCGGCCCAGCTGGCGCTGGCCGAGGAGATCGCCCGCCGCGCCGCCCTGGCCGCCGACAACGCCCGCCTCTATCACGAGGTGCAAGCGGCGCTGGCCGCCCGCGATCGCGCCCTGGACGCCGTCGAGGGCGAGCGCGAGCGGCTGTTCGGCCTGTTCATGCAAACGCCGGCGGCGATCGCCTACCTGAACGGTCCCGATCATCGCGTCGAATTCGTCAACCCCGGCGCCATCCGCTTTCTGGGCGGCGATCCGACCGGCCTGCCCGTGCGCGAGGCGCTGGCGCCGCTGGCCGCCGGCTCGGGCTACCTGCTGGTGCTCGATCACGCCTTTCGCACGGGCAAGCCCTTCAGCGCCAACGAGGCACGCGCCTTGATCACCGGCGCCGATGGCGCCCGCGAGGAGGCCTTCTTCAACGTCGTCTGCCAGCCGGTGCGCGACGAGGCAGGCGCCGTGGAGGGCATCCTCGTACACGCCGTTGAGGTCACGGCGCAGGTGCAGGCCCGCCGCCAGATCGAAACGCTCGCCGCCGAGAACGCCCGCCTCTACGGCGAAGCCCGCGATGCGCTGCGCCAGCGCGACGATTTCTTCTCTACCGTCTCCCACGACCTCAACACGCCGTTGACCACGATCAAGGGCCTGGCGCAGTTGCTGGGCCGCCGCGCGGCGTCGGGCGGGGAGGATCTGACCTGGGTGCGTGAGGGTCTGGCCTCGATCGACGCGGCCGCCACGCGCATGCGGGCACTGGTGGGCCAGTTGCTCGACGCCGCACGCCTGCAGGCCGGCGAGCCGCTGGCGCTCGACCGCCAGCAGGTCAACCTGGCGGCGTTGACCCGCGGTGTCGTGGAGGAGCAGCGCGCCGTCGTCGAAAATGCGACGATCACCCTGGAGACGCCGGCGCCGGAGCCCGTGGGCATGTGGGACGCGGTCCGCCTCGAACGCGTGCTGGGCAACCTGCTCTCCAACGCGATCAAGTACAGCCCGAACGGCGGCGTGATCCAGGTGCGCGTGCGCCAGGAAGGCGCCGGCGCGGACGCCCATGCGGTGCTCGAAGTGCGGGACCAGGGCATGGGCATCCCCGCCGCCGACCTGCCGCGTGTGTTCGAGCGCTTCTTCCGCGGCTCGAATGTTGAAGGGCGGATCGGCGGCACCGGCATCGGCCTCGCCGGCGTGCGCCAGATCGCGGAGCAGCACGGCGGCTCGGTTTCCGTCGCCAGCACGGAGGGGCAGGGCGCCCGCTTCACCGTCTGCCTGCCGCTGCACGGCGGCGCCGAGCCGCGGGCGTAGCGCCGGCAGCAGCGCGTTTGTGGTCTGACCCGGACCTCGCCCGCCGCTCGCCCGGCGCCGTGCCGCCGTGACCGGTACACCGGTCACACGCTACGATCGGCCCATGCCGTGCGCATCCGTTCCGGCGCGGCCGACGGCGGGGAGTTTGGCTTGCGGGGAGAGAAACAAGCCGCGGTGCGCCGCGTTCCGCTCTGGCTGCTGCTGTGCGCCGCACTGCTGCCCCTGGCCTGCGCCGGCGGCCACAAGCACAACAAGACGGCGGCCACACCAACGCCGGGCAACCCGACGCTGCCGGTGGTGACCGGCCCGCCACTGCCGCCGGTGCGCGGGCCGCTGCTGACCCCGCCGCCCATCCCGGCCGGCGGCACGCCTCGACCGCCGGCCACGCCGTCGGGCTTCCCCGCCCTGGGTGAGACGACGCCGGAGTCCCCGCGCGGCCCCGCGGCCACGCCGCCGAACGTGGACAACGGCCCGCTGACGATCGGGCTGCTGGCGCCCTTAAGCGGCGGCAACGCGGCGGCGGGCAAGGAGCTGAGCCAGGGCTTCCAGCTCTACCTGAGCCAGCACAACGGCCGGCTGGGCGGCTTCGCGATCACGCTCGCCACGGCAGACACGGCCTCCGACCCGGCCACGGCGCGGGCGAAGCTACGCACACTGGCCGAAAAGGACAAGGCCGCCGCGATCGCCGGCGTCGCCTCCGACGCCGTGGCCGCGGCGCTGCGCGACGATCTTGACGGCCGCAGGCTGCCCGCCGTGATCGCCGGCGCCGGGCTGGACGACCTCACCCAGCGCGACAAGAGCAACTGGATCTTCCGCGTCTCGGCCAGCAACAGCCAGGCTACACAGCCGCTCGGCGCCTACGCCTGCAAAATGCTCGGCCTCAAGCGCACGGCGCTGATCGCCGAGGACGACAGCTTCGGCTGGGAGGCGGCCGGCGGCTTCGCCCATACGTTTACGGATTGCGGCGGCACGATCGCGCAAGAGCAGTACGTGCCGGGGGGCACGAGCAACTGGGCGCCCTTCGTGCAGAAGCTGAAGCAGGGCGGCGCGGATGCCGTGTTCGCCGCGGTGCAGGGCGACGCCGCCCCACGCTTTCTGAAGGCCTACCGCGACGCGGGCATGACGCTGCCGCTGCTGGGCGCCGGCGAGCTGGTGGATGAGCCGCTGCTGGCGCGGGAGGGCGATACGGCGAACGGCGTGATCAGCGCCGCCGCCTTCAGCGCGGCGCTGGCCGACCCGGCCACACAGGCGTTCGTCAGGGCCTACGCTGCGGCGTACGGCGGAGCACCGGCCGGCGTGGGAGCCGCGAACGGCTACCTGGCCGCCGAGGCGCTGGATGTGGCGCTGCTGGCGGCGGGCACGCAGGCGGCGGTGAACCCGGCGGCGCTGCGCGACGCCCTGCGCGGGGTGAAGCTGGCGAGCACGCCGGGTGGCGGCGCCTTCGCCTTCGACGACGATCAGCAGGGCGTGTTCGATCTCTCCGTGCGCCAGACGCAGCAGTTGCCGGGCGGCAAACCCGGCAACCTGCTGCGCGATGCCGACACCTTCGCCGGCGTCTCGCAGTTCTGGACCTATCCGCCCGCCGCGTTCCTCGCCGGCAAACGCTACCGGGAGCGGAAGGGCGCCTGGGCGCGCTAGCGAACGGGAAACCTGAGCCCTTGCCCCACCACTATCGGGCATACCCGAATCCGGGCAGCTTGTAGTACGTGCCCAGCGTGTTGTAGTACTGCCCCACCGCCGAATAGTAGCTGTAATACGCGCTGCCCGGCTGGTTCAGCGTGAGGAACGTCTGGTAGTAGGTCGGGCCGCTGGTGTAGCCCTGCACCTCTTCCTGAGAGAGCTGCGGCGCGATCAGGGCCGTCGCCGTCATCTCGTCCAGCAGCGCCTGTTCGCGCGGTGACAGCGTGCCGTGGAACTGTGCGAGCTTCTCCAGAAACGTGACCAGCTCCCCCTCGCTGGCCGGCTGGATCTGCGTGGTCATTGCCCGTCCTCCGTCATCCACTTCCCGTGTTGCGCGGCGCCGCGGCCGAGCACAGAGCCAGTATATTCAGCCGTGGAGCGTTTTCAGGGCCGGTAGAATCCGTGCAGCCGTACGACAGTTGCGAAGACGCACGATTCGCCCGTGCACACCAGGTTCCCGCCGGCACAGCGGCGGCGGCGGTGGCCTATCCTGAATACGGCGGCCGGCCATACCGGCCGGCCACACGGGGCCGCGGGAGGAACACGCATGGCAGGGCTGCCGGATGCGCTGACCGCCAACCTGGCGCCCGGCCCGACGGGCAATCCGATCACCACCCAGTTGCGCCCCTTCGAGGAAGACCCGCTGCGCTTTCTGCTGGAGATGCAGCGCGGCTACGGCGATGTCGTGCGCCTGCGCCTCTGGCCCCAGGTCTTTCACCTGATCAGCAGCCCCGGCGGCATCCGTCACGTGCTTTCGACGCACGCCGGCAACTACCACGGTCCGCCCGCTGCGCAGCGCGGCCGCCTGCGCGACCGCCAGCGCCTGCTGAGCGGCGGCATGCACAGCCTCTCCGATGACCTGTTCGTGCTCACCCGGCGCATGGAGAAGCTGGGGCGCGAGGTGTTCCACCGCGAGCAGGTCGAGAGCTTCGCGGAAACGATGACCGCCGGCAGCGCGGCGCTGCTCGACGGCTGGCGCGAACGAGCACGCGACAGCGCGGCCTTCGATGTCGAGGCCGAGCTGCTGCGCCTGACGCAGACGATCCTCGGCGACACGCTTTTTCACGCCGACCTCGGCGAGGTCGGCCTGGCGCTCGGCGGCCTGCTCGACCGCTCCGCGCCGCAACTGCGCGTCTCGCTCTTTCAGCGGCTGGAACGCTCGTCGGAGGAGGAGGAGCGCGCCTGGCATGCGGCGATGGCGGCTGTGGATCGCTTCGTCACCCGCCTGATCGCGGAGCGCCGCGAGCGCGGGCCGAGCGCGCGCGATCTGCTCTCGATCCTGATCTTCGACGAGGACGAGGTGACGGGGGAGCCGTTGCCGCCGCAGAAGCTGTGGGAGGCGGTCACGGTCTTCCTGATCGCGGGGCATACGGCGATCGCCAGCGCCCTGACCTGGACCTGCTGCCTGCTGGCGCAGCACCGCGAGGCGATGCGGCAGGCGCAGCGCGAGGTCGATGCGGTGCTGGCGGGGCGCGTGCCCACCCTGGCGGACTTGCCGCGGCTACGCTTCACACACATGGTCGTGCAGGAGGCGCTGCGCCTCTACCCGCCGGTGTGGATGTTTGCGCCGCGCATGGCCGCCGCCGACGACACGATCGAGGGCTTCCGCATTCCCGCCCGCTCGATGGTGCTGATCAGCCCGTACGTGCTGCACCGCCATGCCGCCTACTGGCAGCAGCCCGAGGCGTTCCTGCCGGAGCGCTTCGCCGCGCCCGCGCCGCCGGTGTACATGCCTTTCGGCAGCGGGCCGTGGGGCTGCGTGGGCAGCCAGTTCGGCCTGCTCGAAGCGCGGCTGGTGCTGCCGATGCTGCTGCAGCGCTACGACTGGGAGCTGGCGCCGGGCCAGGCGATCGCGCTGGACCCGCAGCTCGCGCTGCGGCCGCGGGGCGGGCTGCGCATCATCGCGCACGCGCGTTCAGAGCCGCCGGCATAGCCGCGAGCGCAGGGTGGAGCGGGTGGCCGCGTCCGTCTTCAGCAACGCGGCGGCGTCCTGCAGCCGCTCACGCAGGGTGCGCAGCGCGTCGTCTCGGCGCAAGACGCGTGCTGGGGCGGGTATCGCCTGCGCCTGCCTGCACCGCAGGAGCTACGGCTCGCGCTGCAGGATGTTGCGCCGGTCGCGGCTCAACGGTTCGAGGCGATTCTGCACAACGCCCCAGACGAGTTCGAGATCGACCGCATAGTAACCGTGGGCAAGAATATTGCGCATCGCTCGAATCGTAGCCCAGGGCGCCGCGGGATAGTGATCGCGAATCTCCGCGGGCACTCGTCCGGCTGCCTCGCCGATGACTTCGATGTTGCGCACCACTGCGTCGACCTTCTCCTGATTCGCGACGAAGGCGTCGTACGAGACGGCCTGCGTGTAGGCCAGCGCCCGCTCGACGCTGCGCAGCATATCTTCGATGTACAGCTTCCATTCTCTACTCGGCAGGGATTGCCTCCGCGAATATTCGCTCCCGGAGTTGCGGCCTGACACTTCGCTCCAACACTAGGTCGACCTCCCGGCCAAGCAGCTTTTCAAGCAAGAGCTTGACATCGGCAAGATCGAAGAGATCGATCGGTTGGCTGAACGTCACCAGCAGATCGACGTCGGAGTCGGGGCGGGCCTCGTCGCGGGCGACGGAGCCAAACAGGCGCAGGCTGGCCACCTTCAGCGCCGCCAGCTCCGCCCGGTGCTCGCGCAGGATGCGCAGCGCATCCTCCCGGCGCATTATGAGTGCAACTCCTGCAATGATCTGAGGACAACAGCCCGATGGGGAATGACGCTCACGGCTCTTCTCGAAGCATGCGTTCCAGAATCGGTGTGACCACTGGAAAGTCATCAGTCAGGGTGTTCCAGAGAGTATCGACGCTTATACCGAAGTACATATGAACCACAATATTGCGCATTCCGCGTATCTCCTGCCAGGGAACGGCGGGATATCGCCGCCGAAGCGCCAGCGGAACATGCGAAGCGGCCTCGCCCAGCACGCCAAAATTGTATGCGACTGCGTGAAGCGTCCGCAGATCACCGCGAAAATCCTCAACGGTCATCCCTTCTACGAACTGCCGAATGTTCTCGATGGCCTCCAGAATGTCATCGATCCGATCTCTCCAGTCCCTCGGTTGCAGGGATCGCCTCCCTCATGATGTGCTCTCGGTAGCGCGGCTTTAGGCCGTCCTCAACGATCAGGTCCACCGGCCGCCCGAGCATCGCGGCGATCTCGTCCTGCACGCGGAAGACGTGGAAGTAGCCCACGGGCGCGCTGAACGTCACCAGCAGATCGACGTCGGAGTCGGGGCGGGCCTCGTCGCGGGCGACGGAGCCAAACAGGCGCAGGCTGGCCACCTTCAGCGCCGCCAGCTCCGCCCGGTGCTCGCGCAGGATGCGCAGCGCTTCGTCCCGGCGCATGGCGTTTCCCCCTGCTGCCAGTCTACGCCGGGCCCGATGAGCTGCACGCATGCTCACTCGGCCGAGGCGAGGCCGTTACGGTAGGCGAAGGCGGTGGCGTCTGCCCGGTTTACCGCGCCGATCTTGCTGTAGAGGTTGGTGACGTGGCGCTCGACCGTGCCTTCGCTGATCACCAATCTGGCCGCGATCTCGTGCGTGCTGCAGCCCGCGGCGATGAGCTGCAAGACCTCGCACTCGCGCGGCGAGAGTTTGGCGCCGGCGGCGTCGGTGGTCTGTGCAACCTTGCCATCCTGTGCGCCAGCGCCGGCAACGAAGGCGGCGATCGCTTCGAATATCTGCGCCGTTTCCGGCTCTTGCGGCTGCGGAATGTGATTACGGCCGGCCAGCGGCAAGAACGTCGCGCCGGGAATCGTCGCGGCCAGCTCGCGGCCAAGGTCGAAGGGAACGCCCTGGTCATCGCGCCGGTGGATCACAAGCGTTGGCACACAGATCGATGGGAGCAGGCTGCGAACATCGATGGTGGGCAGTGACGCGATGTACGCGGCGGCCGCGGCTGGATCGATCGAGACGCGCTGCAGCTCGTTGAACCAGTCGTAGAAGGCGCTGTCTGCATCGGGGTGGAAGAGGGTGGCAAACAGCTGGCGCAGCGCGGGGCTGTTCTGGCCCCACAGGTGCCGCACCAGCATCTGCAAGCCTTCGAACTGCTCCAACGATGCGGGGTCGAGTCGTTGGTGCGCGAGTGCGCCATACAGGACGAGGTGGCTCACCCGTTCGGGGTGTGCCGCCGTGTAGGCAATCGCGGTGTAGCCGCCGTCGGAGCTGCCGACGAGGGCGAACCGCTCCAGCGCCAGCGCGTCCACGACCGCGGAGAGGTCCGCGATACGGGCTTCCAGGGTGAAGTCTGTAGCCTCGCGGTCGGAGAGGCCGATGCCGCGCATGTCATAGCGCACAAGCCGGTGGCGGCCGCCCAGGTGCCGCACCCACGGCTGCCACAACGGCCCGCCGCGCTCGAACTCCAGGTGCGTGAGCCAGCCGAGCACGCGCACGACCGGATAGCCCTCGCCGCTTGTGGCGAAGGCGATGCGCACGCCGTCTGCGGTTGTGCAGTAGCGGATCGTTTCCTGCATTGCGTCGTAGTATAGCGCGGTTGCAGGGCAGTTGGCGGCGCTGCAATGCCCGCATGCGCCGCGAGCGCGGAAGGCACCGGCCGCCGCTGCATCGCGGCGGCGCTCATGCCGACTCCGGTAGGCGCGGCAAGGCGGCAGCTTCGAGACGAAGCCGCCGCCCGTCGCGCCGCCATCGCGGCGTCTCACCAATGGCTACCAGGTGCGTTCTGCTAGCGCAGATCGATCACCTGCGCCGAGACCCCGTCTGCCGCGGACATGTAGTCGTTCAGCACGCTGCCGGCATCGGCGCTGCTGACGACGATGGCGAACTGCAACGCGGGCACGCCGCCTGTGGCGCGGATCGCGTTGTCCGCTGTCAGGCCCGTTTCCAGGTCGTTGGCGTCTGCCTGCGTGTTGACGATGTAGAGCGCCAACTGCGGCGCCGTGGCGCTGGTGTCGGTCTGCGCCAGGGCACGAAGCGTCAGCGGCGCCAGGGGCGTCAGCGTAGCGCTGGCCGCGTTGGCGGCGTCGATCGCCTCGGCCTCGCCGCCGCGGGGAATCGGCTGACTCGCAGCCGCCGGTTGGGCAGCCGTGATTTGCGCCGCTTCGGCCGCCGCTTCCTGGCGCAGGTGCGCCTGCTGCACGGCGTCCGTCACCGGCCCGTTGACCACGGCGCCGATCGGCTGACTGGCGGCGGCGACATCTGCGGGAGCCACGTCGGTGCCCGCGAAGCCGCCGGAGTTCGGGATCTCCCAGCCGCGGCCGTTCGTGGCCAGGGCGCTGTGGCCACTGCCGCTGTTGTGCTCGTGGATCCGCCAGATACCGATGCCCAGGCCGGCCGCAAAGGCGACGAGCGCCGCGGCGGCTAACCACCAGGGCAGCCATGTCCGGCGGGCGGCGCCACGGGCGGGGGCGGCGGGGGTTTGCGTGCTCATCTCATTGATCCTTGCTGAATGGTGCGCGAATACGCGGGTGCCCGCGCCATGCGCGGCGGCGCGGTCCAGGGCTCTCCCGACCCAGCTTCATCTTCACGGCGACTCCTTTCGGGCTGGCTCCGCGCCTTGCGGTGCGAAGGCTCTGCACCAGGGAAACATGGCCGGACCCGCTGCCGGCGGAGGGATGGGCCATGTTCCTCTGCACGCATCAACGAAGGCATTCAACGTTTTCTGCTGACGCGCTCACGATTGATGCTGTTACGCATGATCTCGTGCACGGAATGCAAGATAGTTGTGATCCGCCGCGCGCTGCCGTCGCGGAAAGCCCGCATTTCCGTGCAGGGGCAGCATCAACGGGGAATGAGGAAAGCCCGTAGGCGCTACGGTTGCGAGGAACGGTCGAGGCCGTGGCGGAAAGCATAAGCCGTGGCCTCGGCACGATTCGCCGCGCCGATCTTCCTGTAGAGGTTGGTGACGTGGCGCTCGACGGTGCCCTCGGCGATGGTCAACGCCGCGGCGATCTCGCGTGTGCCCTTGCCCGCCGCGATCAGCCGCAGCACCTCGGCCTCGCGGACGCTTAGATGATGCGGCGGCAACGCCGCCACTGACTGCTGGTCAGGGGGCGCGTCATGCAGCCACCGCTCCGCTTGCGCCTGCCGCAGCGCCGCGGCTGCCGCCTGGCCGGGCGAAAGCGCCCGCCCCGCCGCCCAGAGGGTATTGAACGCTTCCTCACCGAGACGTGCCTGCACGAGCTGCACGTCTTGCTCGTAACGCGCCTCAGAGCCCGGCCAGTGGGGCGCGTGGCTCGATTCACGGACCGCCGCGGCCGCTCCAATGATCCCGGCCGCCTGTTCGAATCGCTGGTCCAGCCTGCACAGACTGGCCCACCCTTCCAGCGCTGGGACGAGGAAGTAGGCGCTGCCCAGCTCGCGGGCGAGCGCGAGGCTCTGCGCGAAGCACGCCGTCGCCGCGGGCAGATCCAGACCATTTAGGGCGACGTAGCCGAGGCCAAGGCGGGCGAATGCTGCATTTCCCTTGTCATCCAACGCCGTCGCCAGCGCCAGGGCCTCGGCGAAGCGTGCCTGCGCCGTGCGGCCGTCGCCCTGCTGAAGGTCCAACGCTCCGGTCTGGTTAAGGACGCGCGCAAGCAGGTGACTGTCCTCGCTCGCCCGCAGCAGCGGTTCGCTCTCCGCAAAGAAACGGTGCGCCGCTTCTCGCTCGCCGGTGAAGAGGGCCACGTAGCCACGCCCGGACAGGGCTCCGCCGAGACCGCGCACATCGCCTGCCGCGCGCATCAGCGCTACCACCTCATCGCCCGCCGCGCGTGCCGCTTCGAAGCGTGACGTGTCACCCTGTGCGGCGATGTTGCTGCTGAACCAGCCCAGCGCCATAACCAGCCACCAGCCACGATGGCCGCGTTCGCGAAAGGCCGCGACACTCCGCCGCAGTGCGTCTTCGGCGTCGGGGAGCCTGCCTTGATTCGCACGCATTACCCCGAGCACACACAGGCCGCGCGCCCGCGCCAGCATGTCATCCGTTGAGCTCGGCTGCGCGAGCAACGTCTCCGCCCAGGTGGCTGCTTCGGTGAAGACCGCGCGCAGCTCCCAATAGTCGATCAAGGCACTCACGATCCGTAGGCCGGTCTCGGTCGCGCCGTGCTCGACCGACCATGCGAGCGCCGCGCGCGTCTCCGCGAGTTCGCGGTCGATCCGCCGCAACCAGTCGGCGGCGCGCGCGCCCTGAAGGCCTGCTTCGGCGCACTCGGCGAGCGTAAGCAGCCACGCGGCGTGGCGTTGCCGGAGGGCATCGTATTCCGCGGAAGCGGTGAGCTGCTCCAGGCCGAAGTCGCGAATCGTGGCCAACATGTGAAAGCGCGGCTCGGCCGCGGCGCCCGGCTGGCGCACGAGCAGATGCTGTTCCACCAGCGCTGTGACGCCGCTCAGCGCCGTCATCTCGTCGGGCGCGTCCGGCAGGCAGACGGCGGCGACGGCTGCAAGCGTGCAGCCGCCGGCGAAGACGGCGAGACGGCGGAAGAGCGATTGCTCCTCCGGACTGAGCAGGTGATAGCTCCAGGCGATCGTGTCGCGCAGGGTTTGCTGGCGTCCCGGCAGGTCGCGCGGGCCTGCGGTGAGTACGGCGAGCGCATGATCCAGCCGTGCCAGCAGCGCCGCCGGCGGCAGCACACGCACACGGGCGGCTGCTAGCTCGATCGCCAAAGGCAGCCCGTCCAGCCGGCGGCAGATCGCGGCAATGCCGGCCGCGTTCGCCGCCGTGAGCGCAAAGTCGGGGCGCACGGCGCTCGCCCGCGCACAGAACAGGGCCACCGCGGGCGATTCGGCCAGCGCCGCGGTCGCCGTTTCGCCCTCCGCCGGCAGAGCGAGCGGAGGAACCGGGAACTCGTGTTCGCCGGAGAGCCGCAGCGCCGCACGACTGGTTGCCAGCACCGTGAGCGTGGGCGAGACGGCGAGCAGCTCCGCCACCAGCGGCGCCGCGGCGAGCAGGTGCTCGCAGTTGTCGAGCACGAGCAGCAGCGGCTGCTCGCAGTGGCGCAGGTGGGCCAGCAGCGTTGCCAGCAGCGGCTGACCGCCCGCCTCTCGGACGCCCAGCGCCGTGGCGATCGTGGCCGCTACCAGCGCCGGGTCTGCCACGGGCGCGAGCGAGACGAAGACCACGCCGCCGGGAAACTCCTCCCGCACGCCGGCGGCGAGGGCGAGCGCCAGCCGCGTCTTGCCGGAGCCGCCGGCGCCGGTCAGCGTCAGCAGCGCGATCTCGTCGCGCCGCAGCAGCGACCGCGCGGCGGTCAGCTCCGCCTCGCGGCCCAGCAAGGGCGTGGGCGGCCGCGGCAGTGCGGCGCCGGGCGCAGCGACTGCCCCGCTGGCGGAAGCCTCATACGGCCGGCCGGCGCTGGCGGGCATAGCGTAGCGCTCCAGCGTGCTTGTCGTGGCTGTCCGCCAGGTGTCGGCCGTTGTTTGGATCGCCGGCGGCGGCTGCCTGGCGTGGCAGCATCGTCTGGTTGCGTGTCATCGTAACACCGCTGACTCGACGGCGATGCTGAGCGCCGGCGCCGGGAGACGGCTCTGCCGCCTCCGACGCCGGCTTGGTGGAGTGCGCGGCAGCTACGGCTGCCGCAGATCGACCACGCTCACCTGGAACTGCGGGTAGACGCTTTGCAGGTCCGCCTGCGTATCGCCGCCGCCGTCGTCCACGACGACGACCGTCTGCTGCGGCGCCACAGCATTCGCTGAGGCGATCGCCGCCGCATCGTCCAGCTCGCCCTGGACGGCCTGCCGCTGATCCTCGCTGGCGACGAGGTACACGGTCAGGGCGGGCGACGTGGTGACGCTGCCGGTGGCGGCGTCTGCCGGGAGGTCTTCGCCGACGCCCTGGCGCTGGGTCGCGGCCGCCGGCCGGCCGAAATCGATCGCCTCAGCCTGGCCGCCACGCGGCTCAGCAGCCTGAGCGCCGACGACCGCACCGCTGTTGACGCTGTCGACGGCCCCGTCGCTGACGAAGGGAGCGCCGCTGGCGCCGCCGGCCACGCTGCCGGCCACGACGGCGTGGTGGCCGCCGCTGTTGTGCTCGTGGATCTGCCAGATGCCGATGCCCAGGCCGGCCGCGAAGGCGGCGAGCGCCGCCACGGCCACCCACCAGGGCAGGCGCAGCCTGCGAGCGGCGCCGCGGGCGGGGACGACGGGGGTTTGTGTGCTCATCTCAGTGTTCCTTCTGTTGCCTGGTGATTGCCACGGAAGCCGCCGGGGCACGTGCCCCGTGCCTGGATGGCCGGAATCTGCTCGGCGCGAGTGCGCTCTCCAGCGCTGGCTCCTTTCTGCTGCGCCCTGCTCCCTCACGCTGTTGCGGCCATGCGGGATGGAGCCTTCTGCCCGACCGGCCCGGCCGCGCCTACCGCCGGCGGGCAGCGCGGGCCATGGTTCGGTATCCATATCAACGGGGGCCGCGCGCCGATTCGTGATTCGCTTCAGAAATTCGCCGAAGAAAATGATCTGCAAGAACAATGCGAGCCCGCGGCTCCGCCGCACCCACGGGCCGCGGCCCTTCAGGCGCGCCGGCGCGCTTCGATACTCAGATCGGAGAGATGGGACGGAACGCGGTGAGGCTGCGGGAAAGCGAACGCGCATGAGCGGGTTGACAGCCACAACGGGCACTGAACGCCTGGAGCGCGTGCTGCAGCAGCACGCCCTGATCCGCTCCTGCGGCGGCGGTTTCGCCCAGGCGATGCCGACGTTTGCCGAACTGTGCGCCGCCTACGATCTCCCCCTGGGCGGCGGCCAACCGGATCGCCGCGCCGAGCCGGGGCGTTCCCAGAGCGAGCAGCTCCCCCTGCGCCGGTCCGCATAGGCGCCGGGCCGATCTGCTCGTGCGGCTCGATACGCTGCCCCGCGGCTGCGGCGCCTACGCGGACAGGTGCTCGCGGAAGAAGGCGAGCGTGCGCCGCCAGGCGTCCTGCGCCGCTTCAGGCTTGTAGGCCGACGCGCTGGTGTCGTTGAAGAAGGCGTGGTCGCAGCCGGGGTACACGTGCAACTCCGCCTGCTTGCCCAGCGCCTGCAGCCGCGCCTTGAGCGCCTGCACCTGCGCGGGCGGCGTCCACTGGTCGTGCTCGGCGAAGATGCCGAGCAACGGCGCCTGCAGCCGCTCGATCTGGGAGTCGCTGCCCTCGAACACGCCGTAGAAATCGACGCAGGCGCCGAACGCGCCGGCATTGTGGCAGGCCTCGTACAGCGCCAGCCCGCCGCCCATGCAGAAGCCGACGATGCCCGCCTTCTGCCCGCCGGTCGCCTCGTGCGCCAGCAGATAGCGCACCGCGCCGTCCAGATCCTTCGCCGCTTCCTCCAGGCGCAGCGCCATCATCAGCTTGCCGGCCTCGTCCGGCTCGTTCGCCGCCGTGCCGTGATAGAGGTCCGGCGCCAGCGCCACGAAGCCCTCGCCCGCCAGGCGGTCGGCCAGGTCCTTGATGTGCGGCACCAGCCCCCACCACTCTTGCACGACGATCACGCCCGGATGCCGCCCGCCGCCATCAGGACGCGCCAGGTAGCCGTCCGTCTGCTCCCCGTTCCGCGCAAAGCTGACCATCTGCCCTGCTGTCCCTGCCATCAAGGGCCTCCCGCACTCCGACTCTTTGCCGCACCGTGGGCGCACGCATCGCCCAGGGCGCGGCGATCCGTTGCGCACTCTAGCGCATTCCGGCTCGTGCCGCGTACCACGACCGTGCAGCGGCCAGCGCCGGCGTAATCCCCGCGCAACACGAACGTCTTCGCAGCGTCATGTGCGCACAACAGCGCGGTAACCTGGCGCGGCTAGGCTGAAAGCGGAGCGGCGCCAGCGCGCCAACCCCGTGCAGCGATCAGCGCCAGGGCGGAACGGCGATGACGAGTCTTGCCACGGTCGAGCCCATCTACACGATCGCAACCGGCGCCGGCCGGAGCGAGGCCGGCATCGCCGAGCTGCACCCGCCGCGGCCGCTGGCGCAGCAGGAGCGCATCGAGCGCCGGCGGGCGGCGTTCGCGGCGCTGGGCGGCGCCGTCCGCCCCCTGCTGGCGCGGCTGGGCGGCGTGCCCTTCAGCACGCAGGAGCTGACCGTCTACGACGCGATCTACGCGGCCACGCCCGAGATCGGCGGCTTCTGGACGCTGGCCAACCGCCGCTTCGGCCTGCTCAGCCACCAGATCGCCTCCTACAGCGTGGCCCTCGCCTTCGACGAGCAGGACCGCCCGCGCTGCTTCGTGATCGACGCCGCGATCACCGTGAAGACCGAGGACGCCAGCCCGGCCGCGCTCGCGGCCGGCATCGAGCAGGCGCGCCGGGCCGGCCCGCTGCGCACCGCCGCCCGCCACGCCTTCCCCGGCTTCGCCCTGTAGGAGGAAAGAGGAACGAGGAAATAGGAAATAGGGGACGTTCCTCTGTTTCCTGCCCTGGAACCTGTCACCTGGCCAGCAGGGTGTCGCGGCCGCGGCGCGAAGGGCGCGTGGCCTCCCCCCGGCCCCCTCTCCATTTCATGGAGAGGGGGAGTTCTTGGCTTCGCGCTGCGACCTACGCCCTACGCCCTCTTCCTTGTTCCCTGTTCCCTCCCCGTGTGCTACCACCAGACCAGCGATGGCTGCACAAAATCAAGGCACCAGGGCGGTGCGGGAGGCGAACGGTGGGCTTCAAACTCTCGGTCGGGGTGAACTGGTCGGGCGGCGACCGCGACGCGGCCTTCGATCGCGTGCGCGCGGCGGACGAGGCGGGCGTGCATTCGGTCTGGGTGGCCGAGGCCTGGGGCTACGACGCCGTGCCGATGCTGACGCAGATCGTGGAGCGCACAACGCAGATCCAGGTGGGCACGGGTATTTTGAACATCTTCTCGCGCACGCCCGGGCTGATGGCGCAGACCTTCGGCACGCTCGATGCGCTCTCCGGCGGGCGCATGATCATCGGCCTGGGCACGAGCGGCGCCAACGTGATCGAGCATTTTCATGGCGTGCCCTTCAAATACCCGCTGGCGCGCATGAAGGAGTACGTCGAGATCATCAACATGCTCATGCGCAACGAGAAGCTGGTCTACAACGGCAAGATCTTCAAGCTCAACCGTGGCTTCACGCTGCGCTTCGACGTGCCGCGCCCGCACATCCCCATCTACATCGCCTCGCTTACGCCGAAGAGCGTGGAGCAGACGGCGCAGATCGCCGACGGCTGGCTGCCGATCTGGACGCCGCTGCAGAACATCGCCGCCGAGGTGCGGGCGTTCCGCGCGGCGGCGAAGGCGGCGGGGCGCGACCCGGCCGCGCTCAGCGTGCGGGCGCCGGGCAGCATCGTGCTCACCGACAGCAAGAACGTCGAGCGGGCGAAGCAGGGCGTGGCCGGCGGCCTCGCCTTCTACGTGGCGCGGATGGGCACGTTCTACTACGAGCACGTCTCGCGCCTGGGCTACGCCGACGAGGCGGCGGCGATCAAGAAGGCGTTCGACGAGAGCGGCTCCGGCGCGGCCACGGCGCTGATCTCCGAGGATCTGCAGCAGGCCGTGGGCTTCGTCACCGACTCGGTGGACGCGGCGCGCGAGCGGCTGGCCGCGCAAGAGGCGGCCGGCATCGATCTGCACGCGCTCGAGGTGCAGGCGGAAACCCCCGCCCAGATGCAGAAGCTCTACGAGCGGCTGGTCGCCTGAGGCGGCGGCCTGAGCACACGAAGGGCGGGCCATCGTTGCGGATGGCCCGCCCTTCGTCGTTGACAACGCCGTGTGCGCCAGCGCTCAGCGCACGCCGTACAGCGGATGGACCGGGCGTTGCAGCAAACGCCAGGGATCCGCCGTTGATGTCATCAGTATCAACGATTGCGCCGATTAAATCTGCCCGCCGCCGCGAATATTGTTGTGACTCCGCATAACGACGCGTGCAAGGACCGAACGGCTCAAGGGCTGAGCCGATTCTCGCGCTCGCCCCCATCCTCGATGACGTTCAGGACGTTCAGATAGAGCAGCGTCGCTTCCTCGATCGCGCGGAAGGCGTCCTGCACCGTGTCACCGCAACTGGCCACGCCCAGCTCGTCGCAGTACGCGGCGAATTGGCCGTCTTCGGCGCGAACCCGAAACGTGAGCAAGACATAGCCGAGCATGGCGGCTCCTCGCGCCGAGGGGCAACTTTCGGTGCGGCCAATTTTACACGATCAGGTTCACGTCGCCGAACTCGTGCCAGAGATAGCCCGCGGCCAGCGCCTGCCGGTAGGCGGGGCCGAGCAGCGCCGGCGAGACGAAGGCGCTGAGCAGGTCCAGGTGGCTGGCCCGCGGCTCGTGCAGGCCCGTCAGCAGGCCGTCCACCGCCCGCAGCTTGTGCGCGGCGGAGATGTAAAGGCCCGTCGTGCCGGCGGCCGCGTGCACGCGACCGCCGGCGTCGGCCACCGTCTCCAGCGTGCGCACCACCGTCGTGCCCACGGCGATCACGCGGCGGCCGTGCGCCCGCGCCTCGTTCACCCCCGCGGCCGCCGCCGGCCCGATGCGGTAGTGCTCCTCGTGGCCCAGGCGCAGCGCATCCAGCGCATCGTCGCGCACGCTGCTGAGGCCGGTGTGCAGGGTGATGAACGCGGTCTGCACGCCGCGCCGGCGCAGCGCCAGCAGCAGCTCCCAGGTGAAGGGCCGCCCGGCGGAGGGCATCTCGACCGAGCCCGGCTCGGCGGCGTAGACCGTCTGGTAGTCCTCGATCGGCAAGATCTGCGGCACGTAGGTGTAGCGCACCGGCTCGCCGGCACGGTAGACGCGGTCTAAAAGCTCGGCGCCGGCCGCGTCGAAACGCAGCCGCCAGAGCCAGGGCACATCGGGCCTGCGCTCGCTCACGTCGGCGTGCAGCCCCGCACGGAAGGCGATGCGCTTTCCGGCGTGCTCGCCGCCGTGCGGCAGCAAGAGCGCGTCCCAGGTGTTGGCATCGAGCTGCCGCGCCAGGCGCACCTCGATCGGCGTACCGTCCCCGAAGGTCCCGGGCAGCAGGGCCGGCAGGGTGCGGCTGTCGTTGAAGACGAGCAGATCGCCGGGCTGCAGCAGCTCGCCGATGCGGTCGAAGCGCGTGTGCAGGGTGGCGCCGCTGCGGCGGTTGAGCAGCATCAGCCGCACCTGGTCACGGCGCAAGCCGCGCCGCTCGGGCGGACCGGAAGCCTCCAGCTCGTGCGGGAGGGTGAAGCTGATGGGCGGGGCGGCCTCACCCCCCGGCCCCCTCTCCAGCAAGGCTGGAGAGGGGGAGATTGTGGTGGGAAATTGATTGGCGCGGTGGATGAGGGCGGGGTCGTGGCGCCGGCGGGCAGTTTCGAGGTGACGAATCTCTTCGTTCACGTAGCCGTCGAGTGTGGGCAGGCTAAACATGGCTGGTCTCCGTTTGTACTCCTGATGCCGCCAGCTCACGCAACTCGGCGAGCGCGGCGCGATCCTGCGCCTCGAAGCGACGGCCGTTGACGCGGCGCGGATCGGCCCGCGCCAGCAGCGCCAGCGCCGGCGCGATCGCGGCTGGATCGGCCCACTCCTCGGGATTTTCGTCCGGCTCGGCGTCGCGGTGCATGACGGTGTTCATCGAGCCGGGGTCGATGGCGGCGATGCCGACACCGGTGCCTTCCAGTTCGGCCGCCCAGACGCGGGTGAGCTGGTCGAGCGCCGCCTTGGAGACGCCGTAGGCGCCCCAGTGCGGATAGCCTACGGCGGCGGCGTCGGACGTGACGTTAATGATCAGCCCGGCGTCGCGCGCCAGCATCTGGCCGGCCAGCGCCCGCGTCAGCAGGAACGGTCCGAAGAGATTGGTCTCCAGCGCCGCGCGGAAGCCCTCCACCGGCGTGTCCAGCAGCAGCGGCAGCGGCAGCGGTCCCAGCGTCGAGGCGTTGTTCACCAGCAGATCGACGCGGCCGAAGCGGCCCAGCGCCTCCGCCGCCAGCCGTTCGACATCGGCGCGGTCGGCCACGTCGGCCGATACGGCCAGCGTTTCGGCGCCCAGCGCCCGTGCCTGTTCGGCCACACGCTCCAGCTCGGCGCGGCTGCCCTCGCGGCTGGCGAGCACCAGCTTCATGCCCGCTTTCGCCAGTTCCAGCGCCAGCGCGGCACCCAGCCCGCGCGAGGCGCCGGTAATCAGCGCCACGCGGCCGTGCAGGTCGCCGTCGCGGTTCGTCTTCTCGGTCATCGAATTCCTCCAGCGGCGGCGGTGGCCGCCGCGCACTCTTCGTGTGCTGCATGAAGTTGCGCCGAACCTGGCTCCGCGGCCATCGCCCTGTGCGCCCGCAGCAGAGCAGCAAGCGCAGAGAGCGGCACGTGGCGCAGCTCCGGCGGCAGCGCCTCGGCTTCCATCAGCGCCGCCTCGGCCGCCTGGATGAGCAGCGCTTCGCCCGAGCGGACGGCGGCAAGCGCCAGCGCCCGCGGTTCCGGCGCGGGCTCGCGCGCCTTCAGCAGTCCGCGGTCCGGCGTGGGTGAAAGCTCGGCCGCGACGCCCAGCCAGGCGGCCAGGGCCGGGGCGCCGCCGATCTCCGCCAGCCGGCGCACGGCATGGGCGGCGATCAGCCCCGTGGCTTCATCAGCATTCGGCCGGGCATGCAGGCGCAACGCCGCGGCCACGCTCAGCGCGTCGACCAGCGCGGCGAAGCGCAGGCCGCCGGCGAGCGCCTGCCGCGCCGGCTCCAGCGGCGGCTGCCCGAGGCAGCCCGCCCATCTCGCCGTCTCGCCATCGCGCGGCGGACGGGCGTTGCCTGCCGCCCAGGCATTCAGGCCACCGCGGGCCGCGCTGCTTGCCCAGGCGATGCGTTCGGGCGCCGCCGGCATGCCAAGCAGCAGGCTGTGCGCGGTGAGGCGCAGCCCGCGGACGGATCTGTGGTCGAGCCGCGGTTCAAGCTCCAGCAGGTGTTGCAGCAGCGTCACCGCCCGCGAGGTATCGGTCCGCGTGCCGGCCAGTCGAGCCAACGCGGTGATCGACGGCCGGCGCCTGCCGCGCCATGGCTGTACTGCTGCCGGCTCGGCGTTCGGCGTCGATACCTCGGAGATGAGGCGGCGGGCAGCGCTGGCCACTACGGCGGCGTGCTCGTTGGCGGGCAGGTAGTCGCGCAGGTAGAAGACCGCGTTCAGCGGGGCGAGCACCGCGAGCGCCGTGGGGTTGAGTCCGCCGCTCGTCCCGGCGACAACGGCCCGCAGCGCCGCGTCGTAGGCGGCGTCGGCCGCATCCGTTGTCTCGTTCTTCGCTTGCTCTGTTCGCGCTGCCATCGCGCCGTGCCTCGATCGGGCGGGCCTTACAGGTGGTTTCAAAACCGGCTCGAGTTCCCGCTTGTAGGTGTGCGATCGCACCTGAACGCTGGTTTTGAAACCATGTCTTAGATTCGCCCAATTCGATCGTAGACGCCGCCCTCCGACGCGACGACGGCCGAAGGCCACGGCGGGCCACTCGCAAAGAGACCGGCCACCCGGCCTGTCCTTGTGGACAGGCCGGGTGGCCGGCGGCGTGGACGGGTGCGCGGCGCGTCAGGCGTGCTGCGCGGCGACCTGGCTGAGATAGCTTTTCAGCTCGTTGGCCAGCAGCAGGCTCACGTGCTCGGGCGCCAGGCCGGCGGGCACGCTGGTGACGCCGACCACGCCGTGGCGGCAGCTCGTGCAGGCGCCGCGCCAGGCGTAGCGCACGGTATCGCCCTCCAGCGCGTGCACGGCGCGGTCGGTGATGGCAGCGGCGGGGTGACTGCAGCGCATGCAGGCCCTCCTGAACAGGTGTCCACGCCGTCTTCTGTCGACGGTCGCGGCGAAGCGTGGTGGGTTGCTTGCATGGTACCGGCTGGAACGCTGGGCGCAACGGCGTGCGCCGGCGGCACGCGAGCTGCATCTGGACCGGAGACATAAACTGCCCGGCGGCGCGCTGCACCGCCTCCCTCGCGCTTGTCAGGCCCCAACCCTGCTGTTACGCTATAACAACGCTTCCGGCGAAGCGACGAGGACGCGCATGCAGCAGCGCCGCTACGACGACGCAGGCGAGGAGCCGCGGCCGGCGCCCGCGCGCCCGCGCCTGCTCAGCGATGCCGACTTCGGCGACGCCGGCATGCAGAGCGGTACGACGAACGCCGTGCGCGACGGTGCCGGCGGCGAGGCGCCGGCCGTGCCGCAGCTCTGGCAGGCCGCCCTCGGCCAGTTGCAGATGCAGGTGACGCAGCCGATCTACGAGATGTTCCTGCGCGAGACGCAGGGCCTGCGCCTCGCCGCCGGCATGCTGACCGTAGCCGCGCCTTCGGACTTCGCCACCGAGTACCTGGCGCTGAAGCTACGCCCCACCATCCGCCAGGCGCTGGCCCAGATTGCGGGCGAGCCGCTCGACGTGACCTTCGAAGTGCTGGGCGCGCCCGGTCCAGCTCAGCCGGCGCCGCTTGCTGCTGGCACGGCCGCGCAGCCGGCCTCCGAGCCGGCGAGCAGCCTCTTCGGCGCCGGCGACGGCGGCCGCCTGCGCGACACCTACACCGATGCGCCCTACGCGCCGCCGCGGCTGAACGAGCGCTACACCTTCGAGACCTTCGTGGAGGGCGACAACAACCGCCTGGCGCTCGCCGCCTGCGTCGGCGCCTGCGAGCGTCCCGGCCAGACCTACAACCCCGTCTTTCTCTACGGCGGCGTGGGCCTGGGCAAGACACACCTGCTGCACGCTATGGGCCACGCGCTGCTCGCCCGCGGCCTGCGCGTGATCTACGTCACCTCCGAGCAGTTCACCAACGACATGGTGGCCGCGATCCGCTCCGGCCGCAACGAGGAGTTTCGCAGCCGCTACCGCAGCGCCGACCTCTTGCTGATCGACGACATCCAGTTTATCGCCGGCAAAGAGGGAACGATGGAAGAGTTCTTCCATACATTCAACGACATGCACGCGCACGGCCGCCAGATCGTGCTCACTTCGGACCAGCCGCCGAAGAAGGTGACCGGCCTGCAAGACCGGCTGATCTCGCGCTTCGAGTGGGGGCTGATCGCCGACATCCAGCCGCCCAGCCCGGAGACGCGGCTGGCGATCCTGCAGGAGAAGGCGCACGTCTCCGGCCGCGGCGTGCCGGAAGACGTGCTGGTCTTCATCGCGGACCGCAACCGCGAGAACGTGCGCGAGCTGGAAGGCTCGCTCAACCGCGTGATCGCGTACGCCGACCTGACCGGCGGCGCGATCACGCTTGACCTGGCCCTGAAGGCGCTGGGCGAGGCGCCCGCCGCCACGCGCCGCCGCGCCCCGCAGCCCGAGGAGATCCTCGACGCCGTGGCCGAGTACTACGGTGTGAAGCAGACGCAGCTCGCCGGCCAGGGGCGCGACAAACGCATTGCCCACGCCCGCCAGATCGCGATGTACCTGCTGCGCGAGGACGCCGGCCGGCCGCTGACCGAGATCGGCCGCATCCTCGGCAAGCGCGACCACACGACGGTGATGTACGGCAGCAAGAAGATCGAAGACGCCCGCCTGCTCGACCCCGAGCTGCGCCAGCAGCTCGCCGACCTCCGCGCCGCGCTAGGGAACAGGGGTTAGGAAGTAGGGAACAGGGATTAGAAGGAGCGATTCCTCTTCAAACGAACTACTTCCTGCCTACCCCTCTCCAGTTCCCGGAGAGGGGGCCAGGGGGTGAGACCACGCCGCTTGCCTCATCATGGACATCGCCGAAGACGGCGAAGGGCCGGCGCAGCGGCATCGAAGGCCGCGGGCTGTGCGCCGTCGCGCCGATCGCCGCGGGCGAGTTGGTCGCGATCAAGGGCGGGCACATCATCGACCGCGCCACGCTCGACGCCAAAGCCGCGCTGATCGGCGACTCCTACATCCAGATCGCGGACGACGCCTTTCTCGCGCCACTTCTGCCCGAAGAGGTCGAGCGCGTGATGCTCTTCCTCAACCACTCCTGCGAGCCGAACGTCGGCGTACGCGGCAACGTGCTCTTCGTCGCTATGCGCCCGATCGCGGCCGGCGAGGAGCTGACAAGCGACTACGCCATGATCGACGACGAAGACGGCGAGTTGACCTGCCGCTGCGGCAGAGCAAGCTGCCGCGGCACGATCGGCGGCCGCGACTGGCGCCGCCCCGAGCTTCAGGCCCGCTACGGCTCCTATCTCTCCGCCTACCTGCTGGCGAAGCTGCCCGGATCAGGGAACAGGGAATAGAGAATAGGAGGGCGGTCCTCGGTCTCTCCAAACAACTCAATCTACAGCTTCCCCCCTCTCCAGTTCCTGGAGAGGGGGCCAGGGCCAGAGCGCAGCGCGACCGTCGGAGACTTTGAATGAGGCCGCGCTCAGCCGCCGAACAGCCGCCGCAGCCAGCCGCGCGGCTCCTCCGTGCTCGCCGCGCGCAGGTCGTCCTCGCGCCGCTCGCGGGCCAGCTCGTCCTGCGGCCGGGCCTGCGCCGCCGTCACGGGGCCCTGCGCCATGAAGATCGTCGTCACGCGCACGTCGGGGGCGTAGACGCGCGGGTCGTCGCTGATGAAGGAGACGCCGCCATCGCGCCAGCCGCGCAGCTCGCGCGCCGCTTCCGATGTCACCGCGATCGTCAGATCGACGCTGCCCCGCCGCGGCATCTCCAGCTCCGGCCGCGACACCTCCAGCCAGGGCGAGCAGGTCGCGCGCAGCGTCACGGCAAAGGGCGCGTCGCTGTGCAGGGTGACAATGCGCGCCGGCGGCCGCTCCACGCTGATGACGGCGAGGTTGAAGGCGCCGGGCGCGGCGCGCACGATGTGCTCGGGCGGCGCCTCGGCGCCCTCGTGCAGCCCCCAGTTGTTGCCGCGGAAGTAGGGCCGCTGCCCGCGGCCGGCGCCGTGCGCGGGCGTGGCGCCGTTGGCGGGCGCCGCTGCCGCCAGCGTCGCGTCGTAGGCGCGGCGCCGCTCCGGCGCGTTCAGCACCGCGAACGCCTCGTTGATCTCCTGCATGCGCTGCGCCGCCGCCAGGTCATGCGGGTTATGGTCCGGGTGAAAGCGCTGCGCCAGTGAGCGGTAGGCCGCCCGGATCTCCTCGGCCGACGCCGAGGTCTCGACCCCCAGAATCGCGTACAGGTTCTCCACCCGGCCTCACCTCGCCTCCATCGTACGACAGGCTTCGGCCCTCATCCCCGTCCCTTCCCCCAATCCTGGGGAAGGGCGATCCTGCGGCGGGGGTTCCGGAGCCGAGTCGGGTGAGTCAAGCGCCGTGTGGCAAGGCTGCTGCCGCGAAGGACACGCGGGGTGCACCCTGACCGGCGCCCGCAGCGTTTCGCCTTCAGCCCCGGACCCCCGCGCCATGATCTCCCCTTCCCCTAGTATTGGGGGAAGGGGCTGGGGGATGAGGGCTCACGGCGCTACGCCGCCCCCTGGCCCTCCAGCAGCGCGATCGCTTCGCCAAAATCCTCGGCGGCCTGGTCCAGCTCCGTGCGCGGCACCGCGGCGGGCAGCGCCGCGGCGTAAGCGTCCAGCCGCTCGCGCGTCTGCCGCAGCGCGGCCAGCAGCGCCTGGTGCTCGCCCGGCCGGGTGTCGGGCACGCAGATCGCCGCCTCGCTCAGCGCCTCGCGCACGGACGCGGTGGAGACGGCCAGCGCCGCCGGCGCCGTTGGCAGCACGAAGTGCCGGAAGCGGCCCCAGGCGTGGTTGCCCGCGTCGAAGGCGGCGATCGCCTCCGCGAGCGTTGCCTGGGAGAGCGGTGGTCGCGGCGGTTGCTCACTCATGCGCCGATTGTATGGCGGCCGGGCGTGGCGCTCAGCCCTCCTGCCCGGCGTAGGCCGGCGCGGGCACGGGAGTGTAGGTGTAGTCGCTCTTGATGCACTCGTTAAAGTAGACGCCGAGCGACGGCGCCCGCAGCAATCCCTGATAGACGCGCCGCGGCACGCGCAGATAGCGGTAAACGTGGCCGTTGTTGAACTCGACCTCGAGCACGCCGCCGGCGGGCTGGAAACCGACCGATTTCAGACTCTCTGAGGTAACTGGTTGCCGTCGCATGCCGATCGCTCCGTGCGGCTGCCGCGCCGTGGTGCGCGGCGCCCGCTTCCAGTGTCGGCTGCCGCGGGCGGCTGCGCATACACCGTGCGGGCGAGGGCGCGGCGTCAGCTCAGCGGCACCACCTGGCCGGCCTCCACCCAGGCCCACTCGAAGGCGGCGAGGCCGGCGAGCGCCGCCAGCGCCCCGATGGCCAGCAGCGCGCCCGCGGCGCCTGCCGAGAGGTAGAGCAGCGCCGCCAGCAGCGGCAGGGCCGCGCCGCAGAGCACGGCGCCGAGCCAGAACCAGCGGCGGAAGCGGCCGAAGGCCAGCTCGTGCGCGGCGCGGGCCGCATCGGCCGTGGCATGACGGCTCACGGCCTCCGCCAGCGCCAACAGGCCGGTGGCCAGCGCGCCCAGCGCCAGCGCACGCGCCAGCGGCAGCAGCGTCTCGCGCCCCTCGCCACCGAGCAACGCGGCGATGATCAGCAGCGCCGCCCCGCCCGCGACGGCGGCGGCGATCAGGTGCGGCAGGAAGAGGGTGCTCTGCCAGAGGTCGCGCCCTTCTGCCTGCCCGAAGAGAAAGCCGGTGTAGCCCGCGGCCGCGATCGCGCTCAGCCCGCTCAGCCACCAGAAGACGGGCAGGGCGCCGCGCGCCCCGGCCAGGTTCAGCAGGAACCAGAGGCCGGCGAAACCGCCGAAGGCGATCAGACACCAGGCGCCGCGCACCAGCCACGAACCCGGATTGGGCTTGAGCAGCAGGTAGAGGAAGCGCTCCGGCCGCTTCAGATCCCAGACCAGCAGCCCGGCCGTCAGCGCGGTGAAGACGACGGCCAGCGCCGGCGCCGCGCCGTCCAGCAGCCAGGAGCGCGGCAGCAAGCCGAAGGCGAGCAGGAAGGCGGCGACCAGCGCCGCGCCCGCGCCCACGCCCTTCGTCCAGAGGTACGCCGCGACCTTCCAGCCCCAGGGCTTGGCGTGTGTCACGTCGTAGACCTTGCGGCCGACGGCGCCCGCGGCCGTGCCGTAGGCGGACGGGGCGGGCTGGATGGGAATCGGCGCGGCGGCCGGGCGCTCGGCCCAGAGATAAGCGCCGTCGTCGCGCAGGGCGCCGGGCTGCAGCGCGATCTCGTCCACGCCGACGTAGAACAGCTTGGGCCGCGTGCCCTGCTCCGGCTTGCGCACGGCGACTTTCTGCCGCCCCACGATCTGCGCGATGCGGCTCTCCGGGTCGTCAAGGTCGCCGGGGATGATCGCGTTCACCGGGCAGACGACCACGCAGGCCGGCTCCAGCCCGCGTTCGGTGCGGTGGGCGCAGTAGTTGCACTTCGCCGCCGTGTGCGTGTTGGGATCGAGATAGATCGCGTCGTAGGGGCAGGCCTGCATGCAGGCTTTGCAGCCGATGCAACGGCTGTTGTCGAAGTCGACGATGCCGTCGGCGCGGCGGTAGAGCGCCCGCGTGGGGCAGATCGTGGTGCAGGGCGCGTTGTCGCAGTGGTTGCAGCGCAGCACGGCGAAGTGGCGCGAGGTATCGGGAAAGCGCCCGCGCTCGACGTACTGCACCCAGGTGCGGAAGACGCCGACGGGCACGTTATGCTCGGCCTTGCAGGCCACCGTGCAGGCGTGGCAGCCGATGCAGCGGGTCTGGTCGATGACGAAGCCGTAGCGCACGCCGTGCCTCCGCGGGGGGTGCTTCCGAGCATACGCGAAGGGGCAGGGCAGAGGGTATGGGGCAGCGGGCATGGTCTGCGCCGCGCCCATGGAGTCTATCCGGAGGAGGCACAGTAATGACGGCGCCGCAGCTTCCGGCGATCGTGACGCTGGCCGAGCGGCTGGCGGCGGATCGCGGGCCGGACGGCCCCGCCTTCTCGCTGAGCAGCGGCGACCTGAACGTCAATCTCGTGCGTTTCGATGCCGGACGCGGTGTGCCGGAGCACGTCAACGCCGAGCTGGACGTGCTGCTGCTGGGCATCGCCGGCCAGGGCGTGCTGGAGATCGAGGGCGTAGCGCGGCCGTTCGGCGCCGGGCAGCTCTGCCTGGTGCCGCTGGGGGCGCGCCGGGCCATCCGCAGCGCGGGCGGCCCCTTCGCCTATCTCACCTGCCATCGCCGGCGCGGCGGCCTGATGCCCGTCTGAAGCCGTCCGCGCCGTGCCACGTCAGATGCAGATGATCGTGCCGAAGATCGTGAAGAAGCAGCCGGGCGGCAAGACGAAGGGGAAGAACGGCTGCTGCACGAAGACCACGGGCTGCTGCTGGGCGACGAGAAGCGGCTGCGCCGGCGCAAACGGCGAGGCGCCGTTCGCGCAGAGCAGGTCGCCGAAGGCGTCGAAGGTGCAGCCGGGCACCGGCGACTGGGTCTGCGCCGGCGTGAACGGATTGACGGTCTGGAAGCAGGTGACCACGCCGGTGAACGGGTTTTGCACACAGGTGACGCCGGTTTGCGCGTGCGCCGTGCCGCTGCTGAATGCACCGACGACAAAGACCGCCACGAGCAGGCTGGAAGCGAGCAGTGCCGTCCGCAACAGGGTCTTCCCCATGGCTATCCCCTCCCCGCACCACATCCCCAAAGCCAGAAGCCAAAGACCATATGGAGTATACGCGCCGCCACCGGCGGCAGCAGAACACATCCGCGCGTTTGTGAGCAGATTGCAAGCCACGGAGCGGACCGCAGGTCGGCGCACCGCATGTAAGAAGACAAAGGGATGGATCAGAATGAACCCTCAGCGAAGCATAGTGATGCCGACGCCGGCGCTCGGTGACGGCTAGCCGTCGGGCCTCGAATCGCGCGGGCAGCCGCCCAGGAGCCGTAACCGTGTCGCCTGTACGACGCGTAAGCGCCGACGGCCGGGAGCGCTGATGTGAGCGTGGATCTCCGGCAGCGCGGGGCGCGCTGCACGCGCGAGAGCGCGATCGTGCGCGCCCTCGTCCATCCCGACGCGATTCTTGTCGATTTGCCGCCCGCTCGTTCGTCGTCTGAGTAGAGGCGCCGTGGCGCCGGCGCTGCCGGGCGTCACCAGCACCGCGTCTCCGCAGGAGGCACCGAGCCATGACATCCGAACCGGCGATCTCTCCGGCCTTTCCGTACGCGTCGCACTACGTCGAGGTTGCGGGCACCAAACTGCATTACATCGACGAAGGCGCGGGGGAGCCAATCCTCTTCCTGCACGGCAACCCGACCTCGTGCTATCTCTGGCGCAATGTCATCCCCCATCTCACGGCGCAGGGCCGCTGCCTCGCGCTGGACCTCGCCGGCATGGGCAAATCCGAGAAGCCGCGGAGCGAGTACCGCTTCTTCGACCACGTGCGCTACGTCGAGGGCTTCATCGCGGCGCTGGGGCTGCGCAACCTCACCCTCGTCCTGCACGACTGGGGCAGCGCCCTGGGCTTTCACTACGCCAGCCGCAACGTGGCGAACGTGCGGGCGCTCGCCTTCATGGAGGCGATCCTCATGCCCTTGCCGGGCTGGGAGCTGCTGCCGGACGAGGTCCGCACCCTGTTCCAGGCGTTCCGCACGCCGGAGGCCGGCTGGGAGCTGAGCGTCAACCAGAACGTGTTCGTGGAGCAGGTGCTGCCCGGCGGTGTGCTGCGCGGGCTGAGCGAGGAGGAGATGAACCGCTACCGCCAGCCGTTCACCGATCCGGCCAGCCGCACGCCGCTCTGGCGCTGGCCGAACGAGATCCCGATCGCCGGCGAGCCGGCAGACGTGGCCGCCGCCGTGGCCGCCTACAACGCCTGGCTGCAGCAAACGGAGCTGCCGAAGCTGCTGCTCCACGCCACGCCCGGCGTCACGCTCGGCGCGCCGCTGGTCGCGTGGTGCCGCCAGAGCCTCAAGAACCTGACGACGGCCGATCTCGGGCCGGGCCTGCATTTCCTTCAGGAGGACAACCCGCACGGCATCGGCGAGGCGCTCGCGCGCTGGTACGCAGCGCTCTGAGCCGCCGTGTGGGGCGCTTCACATTCCGGCTGTGATGCTGGATATCGCCCGCGGCCAGCTTCGCGGCCGCGGACGGATACGCTGCCTCGCAGACGCCGTGTGCAACCTCCGGCATGCTGAAGGAGACGCGGGAGACGTTCTCCCGGCCCAGCATGATGAGGAGGCCACCATGCGCCCGTTGCCGTACCCGTTCCCGTACCCGTATCCGTTCCCCTTCCCGTACCCGTATCCCTTCCCCTTCCCGTACGGGCCGTTCGAGCCGGCGCCCATCCACATCCGCCCGCTGTAAGCGCGACGGACAGACCGCCATCGCCCCGCGAGCCGCACCCTCGCCGGGGCGATGCGGCGCGCCAGAGCGCCGCGCTTGCCACATGCGCCGCTCGCCCGCACACTGTGGCAATGGAACCGATCGCGCGCAGCTACACCTCGCAGCGCCTGCGGCTCAACTACGTCGTCTGGGGCGACGAGACCAAGCTACCGGTGCTGCTGGTGCACGGCGGCCGCGATCATGCGCGCAACTGGGACTTCGTGGCCGCGGCGCTCCTCCCCGAATACGCCGTCTACGCCGTCGATCTGCGCGGCCACGGCGACAGCGACTGGGCCTTCGGCAGCATGTACAGCCTGCCGGAGTTCACGGCGGACGTCGCCGCCTTCGTCGATCACCTGGACCGCGGGCCGCTGCCGCTGGTCGGTCACTCGCTGGGCGGCGCGATCGTGCTGCAGTACGCCGGCACCTTTCCCAGCAACGTCACGCGCGTGGCCGCCGTCGAAGGGCTGGGGCCGGGCGTGCGCGAGCCGCGGCCGGCGCACCTGCGCATGGCGGAATGGATCGAGCAGGTGCGCGACTTCGAGCAGCGCCGGCCGCGCCCCTACCGCGCGCTGCAAGACGCCGTGCAGCGCATGCAGGAGGCGAACCCGCACCTGACGCCCGACATGGCGCAACACCTGGCCGAGCACGGCGTGCGCCGCCACGAGGACGGGTCCTACACCTGGAAGTTCGACAACTACGTGCGCATGCACTCGCCCTACGAGTTCGCGCTGCACGACGCGCGCGAGCTGTGGAACCAGATCCGCTGCCCCGTGCTGCTGATCCGCGGCGACAAGTCCTGGGCCAAAGACCCGGAGACGGACGGCAAGGCCAGCGCCTTCCACCAGTACCGCTCCGTGCAGATCGCGGACGCCGGCCACTGGGTGCACCACGACCAGCTCGACGCGTTTCTCACCATCCTGCTGCCGTTCCTGCGCGGGGAGGCGTAGCACCGATGGAGGTCGCCAACGAGCTGCTGGTCGGCGGCATCGTCGTCGGCGTCTTTCAAGAGAACTGCTGGGTGATCGGCTCGCGCCGCACGGGTGAGGCGATCTGCATCGACCCCGGCGACCAGCCGGACGAGATCCTGGCGCTGGCCCGCGAGCTGGGCGTGACGATCAAGCTGATCGCCAACTCGCACGCGCACATCGACCACATCCTCGGCGTGCGCGGCGTGCAGGCCGCAAGCGGCGCCCGTTTCCTGCTGCACGCCGAGGACCACGCGCTGGCCGCGCAGGCCGCCGGCCAGGCCGAGCGCATGCTGCGCATGCGTGTCGAGCCGCCGCCCGCACCCGACGCCGCGCCCGCCGACGGCGACGTGGTCGAGGTCGCCGGTGTGCGGTTGCAGGTGCTGCACACGCCGGGCCACACGCGCGGCAGCCTCAGCTATTACCAGCCCGACGCGAAGCTGCTGTTCAGCGGCGACACGCTGTTCATGGGCTCGATCGGCCGCACGGATCTGCCCGGCGGCGACTATGCGCAGGAGATGGACAGCATCATCACGAAGCTGCTGGCGCTGCCGGACGAGACGCGCGTGCTGCCCGGCCACATGCTGGAAACGACGATCGGCCGTGAGCGCCAGACCAACCCCTTCGTTTTGCAAGAGCTGCGCGGCCGCGGCTAGCGTCGCCGGCAATTACGATCTGGTGATGCAGGGAACATTTTTCCAAATTAGCGAAGCAATCACTTCGTTAATTCGTTGAATGGCGCCGCGCACGCCTGTAGGATGGCCGCAGGAAGTCCGGCAGCAGCCCAAATCTGCTCGCACCGCGAGCCTCAGGAGCAGCGGCAATGACCTATATCATTACCAATCCCTGCATCGGCACCAAGGACAAGTCGTGCGTCGAGGTCTGCCCGGTGGACTGCATCCACGACGACGGCGACGAAGACAAGATGCTCTACATCGACCCGAACGAGTGCATCGACTGCGGCGCCTGCGAGCCGGCCTGTCCCGTCACCGCCATCTACGCCGAAGACGATGTGCCCGACGACCAGAAGGGCTACATCGAAGTGAACACCCTCTGGTACACGGACAAGGCGGCCGCACGCGCCAAGGTGGACGCGCTGGCCGGATAGCCGGGTTCGCGCGACCGGCGGTCCCGCAGCAGCTCGCGTCGGGGCCGGCGCCGCTCGGGCAGGAACGCGAAGCTGCGGCCGCGGCCGTCCATACGCGGCCCGTTTGCGGGACCGCCTTGCCAGCCTGCACAACCAATGAGGCGGAGGCCGTTCAAGCGGCCTCCGCCATTTCTCTTCCCGGAGACTGTGCGATCGCCGCTGTGCAGCCGGCGGCGGCGCGGCTTACCGCCCGATCAGCATCTTGGCGCCGATCAGCACCACGGCACTGCCAAAGACGCGGGCCAGCATGCGGTCGGAGAGGCCGACCGAGAAGCGCGCCCCGAGCAGGCTGCCGAAGAAGAAGCCCGCGGCGATCAGCGCGGCGAGGCGCAGATCGACGTAGCCCTGCCGGTAGTACGTCCAGGCGCCGAGCAAGCCGATCGGCGGCACGAGCAGCGCCAGCGTGGTGCCCTGTGCCTGGTGCTGCGTGAGGCCGAAGAGGAAGACGAGCGCCGGCACGATCAGGATGCCGCCGCCGATGCCGACCATGCCGCTGAGCACGCCCGCCGAAAGCCCCAACGCCGCATACGCGGCCAGGTTCGCGTCCACCCTCTCGCTCCTTGCTGTGCCGGCGCCGCGCCGTGGCTCCGTGTCTTCAGTGTCGGGCACGGCTGGCAATAAGACAAACTCGTACTAATAATGCATAGCATCAGCCGTGCTTCTAGAATCTCGGACCTGCCGATGAACAGCCACCAACTGCGCCTCTTCCTCGCCGTGGCGCGGCAGCGCAGCTTCAGCCGCGCCGCCGAGGCGGAGCACCTGACGCAGTCCGCCGTCAGCCAGCAGATCGAGGCGCTGGAGCGCGAGCACGGCCTGCGTCTGTTCGAGCGCCTGCCGAGGCGCATCGAGCTGACCGACGCGGGCGAGGCGCTGCTGCCCTTCGCCGAGCGCGTCACCGCGCTGCTGGAGGAGGCGGGCCACGCCCTGGCCGAGGTGCGCGGTGTGGCCCGCGGCCGGCTGCGCGTGGCGGCCAGTCCGACGCCGGCGACCTACCTGCTGCCGCCGCTGCTCGGCGCCTTCGCCCGCCGGCATCCCGCGATCGAGGTGCTGCTCGATGTCGATGTCAGCGCCCGCGCGGCGCAGCGCGTGGCCGACGGCGAAGCGGCGCTCGGCGTAGTCGAAGGTCTGGCGGAGGACATCCGTCTCAACGCCACGCCGCTGCTCGAAGACGAGCTGCTGCTGGTGACGCCGCCGGCCTTTGTACCAGAGCGAACCGACAGGGACGGCGTGCTGGCCCTAGACGAACTGCCGCGCCTGCGCTACCTCGCGCGTGAGCCGGACGCCTTCACGCGCACGCTGGTCGACGAGCGGCTGCGGGCGCGCGGCGTCGCCTGGCGGCCGGCGATGGAGCTGGGCAACATCGAGGCGATTAAGCAGGCGGCAGCCGCCGGGCTCGGCGCCTCGTTCATCTCGCGCTACGCCGTGGCGGAGGAGATCGCCGCCGGCCGGCTGCGTGGCTGGCGCGTCGCCGGCCTGGACCTGCGCCGGCCGTGGTACCTGCTGCAGCGCGCCGGCGTGCGGCCCTCGCCGGCCGCCGCGGCGTTCGTGGCGATGCTGCAGGCGTCGGCCGGCGCCGGCCGCGGCGCGTAACCCTGCGCGGTCCGAGCGAAACGCGGCCGCCGCGGGATCAGGCCGTTCCGCTGTGCGTGACGCCGGGCGAAGGGCTCAGCCGAAAGACCGGGTGCCGCGGCGTCTCGCGCACGAGGGCGTCGAGCGGCGAGTCTGCCTGCGCGTCGAAGTACTGTTTCGTAATCGGGGTCTCGCGCAGGTACTGCTGCAACACCGGAGCGGCCTCTTCCAGCGGCAGCTCAACGAGACCGAGCGTCTCAACCCTCTTGCCACGCCGCAGCTGCACCCGTCCGCTCGACTGGGCGTTCTTAACCCACTCCCTCTCGCCGTACGGCGCGACCAGGAAGCGCTCAGCCGCCGCGCATACAGGACCAACTGCGCGATGCTATGGTCGAACACTACCGGAAACGTGTGCCAGCAACTGCGTCAGAAAGCGTTCGCCACTCAAATCCGGAGCAGGTTCGAGGTAGTTGGGCTCTGCGTCAGCCCTGGTTGGGTCGGAGATGAGGAAGCACGCAGCGCTATACTGGCGCTCGCGTACCAGTTTCCGACACAGTAACTCGTAGCGACGGGCATAGGACGCTCCTGCAAATTCTGGAAGGATCGCGAAGTGTGGCGAGATGGTTAAGATCGGTCGCCGAGAGGCTTCACAGTCTTCCAGCAAGAATACGTATCCAAGCCAAGGCGTGGGTGACGACCCAAATGTACCTTCGCGGTAGGCCACCCAGATATCGGCGGCCGTCCCGATTGCCTCTTCAGATCGGTTATTGAAATTGTTCCCGAACGACGGCCCAACCTGAGACTTGAGTTCAAGTGCCGCTACCAGATTTCCATCTACGACAACCAATAGATCCCAGTTCTTGGTTGCTCGATAGAAACCTGGCAAGCTCATAGTGCTGCGTACCGCAACGTCTTCAGGAAGCGATCCACGCGCGGCAAAAATGTGCTCTGGCCTCACGCCAATGTTCACCAGCAGCGTGATGATGGTCCGCGCAAAGCCGTGCAGGTGGGCGCCGCCCGTCACCGATCCGCGTTTGCCTTGATCGGTGGCCCCACGAGCTATCTGAGCGCCGGACTGGGCAGTGCGAGTTCCCCAAAACGTGCGCACAGCATCTGTGAAGACGTTCGAGGGTACGAGAAACATGCCGATCAGTCTCCCGCGGCGAGTGACAGCTGGACACCGTCATGCGCGGCCATCCTGCGCTGCGCGATGTCGTAGTACTCCGCGATGATCTCCATGCCAATGCTATTCCTGCCCCAGCGGCGGGCGGCCAGATTCGTCGTCCCCGTGCCCATGAACGGGTCGAGCACGGTATCTCCCACGAATGAAAACATCCGCACAAGGCGTTCAGCAAGCGAGAGCGGAAACGGCGCCGGATGCCTCCGCGTCGACGCGCCGGCAAGCGTCCAGATCTGCTGAAACCACTCCTTGTGGGCATCCGCCGGAATCACCGACAGCACGCGCGCCGGGACGGACGGTTGACGGTAACCGCCTGATTTCCTTTGAAAGAGGATGTATTCTATATCGTTCTTGACAATGCCATTCGGTTCATACGGTTTGCCAAGAAAGCTTGAGCCGTTCTCGACCTCGAGCTTTGCATTGGCGATCTTGTGCCAAATGATCGGCGCGAGGTTATCGAATCCAATGACTCTGCATCGTTCCTGAATACTGGCGTGCAGGGGAAACACCACATGGCGGCCGAATCGACGGCGCGGCAGGCACACATCGCCGACGACGACGACGAGACGCCCGCCCGGTACAAGTACTCGATAGACTTCACGCCATACCTTGTCCAACTCACTCAAAAAGTCTGTGTAGTCATCGACATGGCCGAGCTGCGCGGGGTGGTCGACATACTCCTTGAGCGTCCAATACGGCGGAGACGTTACGACGAGGTGAACGCTCGCATCCGCGATTTCAGCCATCGCCCGGCCGTCACTGAGTAGCAGGTCATGCGAGGTAGGCAAGGATCGGATGGCCTCCTCGATTCCACGGAGTAACGTCGGATCCTTCGCGATGGCAGGAATGGCTCTCTGGTTATCTTTGCTCACCAATGCCCGCGCCTCGCCAGGCACCAGCTTGTCGAGCAAACGGTCATCGAAGCAAACAGGCGCCAACACGGTCCCCTTGTGGCGATGAGCCTGCTCCATCATAGGGTCTGGGGCACTGCGTCGCTCCAGGGACGGTGATCATAAGGCACTCGCTCGGCATGGAGAGCCAACGTGGTCGATTCTAGGCATTGGCCGACGATCGGCTGTCTCCGCCGCCGTCTGCTCCCTCGGCGCGTCGATCGCGAAGCTCGAGCTGCGAAACACGCGCGGACGTGCGCTCATCCACGTCCGTCAGAAACGTCGCGTGTACGCGGTTGACGAGCGCGGCGAGGCTGACGGCCATGCACAGCTCGAACAATTGGCGCGGCGCAAAGCGGGCTTCGAGCGCCGCGTACAGCTCGGCGTCCACGCGGTTCTCCCGGGTCAGTGCGTCGGCGTAGCGCAGCGCCAGGCGGTCGCTCTCGTCGAAGACGGGCGCCGCCTCCCAGCCGTTCAGCCACGAAAGCTCTTCGTCCGAGATGCCGGCGCTCGACCCGAGCGCAAGATGCGTGGGCACTCAGTAGTGGCAGCCGTTGAGCTGCGAGGCGCGCAGATAGGCCAGCTCGCGCAGGCGCGGCGGCAACGCGTTGTGCCGGTACAGGCCGTCCACGAAGGCGTAGAAGCCGGCGAGGAAGTCGGCCTGGCTGGCGAAGAGCCGCGCCACGTTGCGCTGCCCCCGCCCGCCGTGCGCATCGAACAAGGCGCGGACCTCGGGTGGGGCCGTTTCATACTCGACCAGAGGAATGCGCGCCATCGTGCCGAAAACCTCGCAGACGCCGGGCTCAGGACGGCATGCGACCAGGCACCAGCGGCGTAATTTGCTCTGTGTCGTAGCGGCGACGCAGCTCCGCAATCGCTTCATGGTCAGGAGGACCGCCGCCAGAAAGAATCTCACCGAGCCCCTCGAAGTAACGCTCGTGTCCGGGAGGCGCCGCCTGGAAGAAGACCCGCGCCGGGCTCGTGCCCGGGTTCGCAAAGGCATGCGGACAGCCAAGCGGCACGAACATCAAGGTGCCCGGGTCGCCGCGTATGACTCGCTCGCCGGTGTGTGATTCCCACAGCCGCCAGTCCGTCGCCGTTCGCACGCGCGGTTCAAACGCCAGCAGATCGAGTTCGCCCTCGACGATATAGAACAGCTCCTCCAGCCGGCTATGCACGTGGGCGCCCACGTCGAAGCCAGGCCAGATCGTCAGCTCGAAGCTTGAAGCGCTGCGTGCCTGATCGGCGATTACCTTCGCGCTCACTTCCAAACCAGCCGCCCCGACTTTGCTCCCACCTCCGTGTGGGACGATGAAGCCGTCCGGCATCGCCTCGCCTCCTACAGACGACTCCTTCGCGCTCGCTGTGCAACGAACCCGATGGCATGCCGCGGACGTAATGCCGCCGGACTGCGCGCCATCGTGCCGAAACCCCTCGGTATTCTGCGCGAAAGCTGCCACATCGCACTCGGAAATTGTATTCTCTGCGCGGTGGCCGAGACAGCCACGCGGGAGGATTGCGATGGCGGTGGACCAGGCTCTGCTCAAAACCATGGAGTGGCGGATGATCGGCCCTCCGCGCGGCGGCCGCGTCGTCGCCGTGGCCGGCGACCCGGCCGAGCCGGCGACCTTCTACTTCGGCGCCTGCGGCGGCGGCGTCTGGAAGAGCACGGACGGCGGCACCTACTGGGAGAACGTCTCCGACGGCTTCTTCAAGACCGCGCCGGTCGGCGCGCTCGCCGTCTCCGAGGCCGATCCGAACGTGATCTACGCCGGCACGGGCGAGGCCTGCATCCGCGGCAACGTGATCCACGGCGATGGCGTCTACCGCTCCACCGACGCCGGCCGCAACTGGCAGCACCTCGGCCTGGCCGACACGCGCCACATCAGCCGCGTGCGCGTGCATCCCAACGACCCGGACACGGTCTACGTCGCGGCGCTGGGCCACGCCTTCGGGCCGAACAAGGAGCGCGGCGTCTTCCGCTCCAGCGACGGCGGCAAGAGCTGGCAGCAGTCGCTGTTCGTGAGCGAGCGCGCCGGCGCCGCCGACCTTTCGATGGACCCGCACAACCCGCGCCTGCTCTTCGCCGCCATCTGGCAGGCGCTCCGCACGCCCTGGACGCTGGAGAGCGGCGGGCCGGACTCCGGCCTCTACCGCTCCAGCGACGGCGGCGAGACGTGGAGCGACCTCTCCGACAGGCCCGGCCTGCCGAAGGGGATCAAGGGCCGCATCGGGGTCGCCGTCTCGCCGGCGAAGGCGGGGCGCGTCTGGGCGATCGTCGAGGCGGAAGAGGGCGGTCTGTTCCGCTCGGACGACGCCGGCGAGAGCTGGCAGCGCGTCTGCGAGGACCGCGACATCCGCCAGCGGCCCTGGTATTACATGCACATCTTCGCCGACCCGCAGGACGCCGAGACGGTCTACAGCCTCAATCTGAAAATGTGGCGCTCCAGCGACGGCGGCAAGACGTTCACGCCCGTGACCACGCCGCACGGCGACAACCACGACCTCTGGATCGACCCGGCCGACCCGCAGCGCATGATCGAGGGCAACGACGGCGGCGCCTGCGTCAGCTACAACGGCGGCGCCAGCTGGTCCACGATCTACAACCAGCCAACCGCGCAGTTCTACCACGTCGCGATCGACACACAGTTTCCCTACCGCGTCTACGGCACGCAGCAGGACAACTCCGCGATCTCCGTGCCCAGCCGCTCGGCCGCCGGCGCCATCCCCTGGGGCGAATGCTACGCCGTCGGCAGCTCGGAGAGCGGGCACATCCAGGTGCGGCCCGATAACCCCAACGTCGTGATCAGCGGCGCCGTGGGCAGCTCGCCGGGCGGCGGCGGCTCGCTCTTGCGCTACGACCACGGCACGGCGCAGACGCGCATCATCACCGTTTGGCCGGAGGTCTACAGCGGCTACGGCGCCAAGGACCTGAAGCACCGCTTCCAGTGGACCTTCCCCATCCTGATCTCGCCGCACGACCCGAATACGCTCTACGCCACCGGCGAGCGCGTCTTCCAGTCGTTCGACGAAGGCTCGAGCTGGGAGCCGATCAGCCCGGACCTCACCCGCAACGACGCCAGCAAGCTCGGCCCCTCCGGCGGGCCGATCACCAAGGACACGACCGGCGCCGAGCACTACTGCACCGTCTTCGCCCTGGCCGAGTCGCCGCTTGAGCGCCGTCTGCTCTGGGCAGGCTCCGACGACGGCCTGATTCACCTCTCGCGCGACGGCAGCAGCTGGCAGAACCTCACACCGCCAGAGCTGCCCGAGTGGAGCACGATCTGCACGATCGAGCCCTCGCCGCACGACGCCGCCGTGGCCTACCTCGCCGCCACGCGCTACAAACTCGACGACTTCCGCCCGATCCTGCTCAAGACCGGCGACTACGGCAAGAGCTGGCAGCCGATCACCAATGGCCTGGGCGACGGCGACATCACCCGCGTGATCCGCGAGGATCCAACCCGGCGCGGCCTGCTCTACTGCGGCACGGAGCGCGGCGTCTACGTCAGCTTCGACGACGGCAACGAGTGGCAGCCGCTGCAGGGCAACCTGCCCGCCGTGCCCGTGCACGACCTGCAGGTGAAAGACTCGGACCTGGTGGCCGCCACGCACGGCCGCTCCTTCTGGGTGCTGGACGACCTCTCGCCGCTGCGGCAACTTGCGGGCGAGATCGCCGGCAAGGCCTCGCACCTCTTCCAGCCGCGGCCCACATATCGCACGCGGCCGCTGCCCGGCGCCGGCCGGCCCGCCGATCCGGGCAAGAACTACAACATGGGTCTCGGCTGGGCCGTCACCTTCACCGAGAAGAAGGGGGAGCACGGCGAGCTGATCCGCACCCCGATCGACGCCGGCAAGAACCCGCCGGACGGCGTGATCGTCACCTACTGGCTCAAAGAGGAGCCGAAGAGCCCCGTCACGCTCACCTTCCTCGACGCGACGGGCAACGAGCTGAAGAGCTTTACCAGCAAGCCGGACGAAGCCGTGCAGCAGCCGGTCGCGGAGGCGCCGGCCGAGGGCGAGGAGGGCGAGGAAGGCGTCGAGGCGCCCGCGGCCGAGGCGCCGGAAGAGCTGCGCGTGCCGAAACGGGCCGGCGCCAACCGCTTCCTCTGGAACCTGCGCGCCGCCGACGCCCGCCGCTTGCCCGGCGAGACGCTGACCGACGTGCAGGTGGCCGGCCCCGCGGTGCCGCCCGGCAGCTACCAGGTGCGGCTGAGCGTGAACGGCGAGAGCCAGACGCAGTCCTTCGAGATCCTCAAGGACCCGCGCGTGGCCGCCTCGCAGGCCGACCTCGAGGCGCAGTACGCCTTCGCAAGCGAAGTGCGCGACCGCATCTCCGAGGCGAACGGCGCCGTAATCCAGATCCGCGACCTGCGCGACCAGGCCGACCGCTGGCTGGCGCGGGCGCAGGGCGACGCCAACGGCACGGCGCTGCGCCGTGCCGCGACGGCGCTGAAGAAGCGGCTTTCGGAAGTCGAGGCGGAGCTGATCGACAGCCGCGCGAAAGGGGCGCTGGACCGGCTGAACTACCCGGCGAAGCTGGTGCCGAAGCTGGCCGGCCTGCCGCCCGTGATCGCCAGCGCCGACGCCGCGCCGACCAGGCAGTCGCGCGAGGTCTTCGCCGAACTCTCGGCGCAGCTCGAGGTGCAGCTGGGCAAGCTGCGCGATCTGCTGGCCAACGAGGTCGCGGAGCTGAATGCCGCCATCCGCGCCGCCAGCCTCGATCCGGTGGCGCCGCCTTCGCTGGACGACAAGGCGAAGGCGAGCGCTGGCGCGGGCGACGGGCGGTCCGCGTAACCGTCGCGGGCCGCAGGGCGCGGGTGGCTTCAGCGCCTGTGCGGCCCTGCTCTCCGATCCGCAAGAGGCTCTTCGTTTACGGAGCGTCTGCCGCGGAAGCGGAGGGCAGGGCCGCGGCCCGTGCGCTGCCGCCGTACCTGGCGAGCGTGTCGCGAGCCAGGGCAACGAGGCGCCCGCGCAGCTCCGGCGGCTCAAGCGCCTCGGCCAGGGCGCCGAAGGAGAGGATGTAGCCGCACGCTTCCGCCTCGGACTCGAAGGAGAGCCGCAGCACGCTCCAGCCGTCATCCCCTGGCGGCGCCTGCGCTTCCAGGCGCAGGTAGGCGCCGACGCTGCCCAGGCGCGCCAGCATCTCCGGCGCGACACGCAGCGTCACCGGAAAGCGGGGCAGGTTCGCGGCGAACGTCGCGCTCGACGCGGCCCAGTGGGCGGCGAGGTCGAAGCCGGGCGGCCGCACCGCTGGCTCCGCCAGCACCGCCGCCGCGCGCACACGCGAGACGCGGTAGGTGCGCGGCTCTCCCTCCACCGCGGCGACGAGATACCAGACCCGCCCCTTGGCGACGAGGCCGAGCGGATCGACGATGCGCCGCACCGTTGCGCCGTCGCCGCGCTCGTAGGTCAGCTCCAGACGCCGGTCCTGCCAGACCGCCTCCTGCAGCGCCGGCAGCAGCGGCACGGGCTCTGCGCCGCGCCGCCAGCCGCTGGTGTCCACGTGGAAGCGCTGCCGCGCGTACTCGGCGTCGTGCCGGCGCAGCGAGGGCAGCGCCAGCAGCAGCTTGATCAAGCCGCTCTCCGAAGCGCCCTGCAGGCCCAGGTCGGCCAGCACGGCGGGCGGCATGCTGAGAAAGAGCGCCTGCACCTCCGCCTCGCTCAGGCCGGGCACGTCGATGCGGTAGCCTTCCGCCAGAACCCAGCCGCCGCCGCGGCCGCGCTCGGCGTAGACCGGCACGCCGGCGGCGCCCAGCGCCTCCATGTCGCGGTGGATTGTGCGGGCGGAGACTTCCAGCCGCTCGGCCAGCGCCCGCGCGGTCAGGCGGCGCTGCGCCTGCAAGAGCAGCAGGATCGAGAGCAGACGGTCGGCGCGCATCGGCGGCCGGTCCTCCAGAGATCGCAGAGTCCAGCATAACGCGAAAATAAGACATCGGTTGACATCTTTTAGCAGATACGCTGAAGCGAGCGGGCGCCGGAGGAACGGCGCCCGCATGAGGAGGGCGATCGATGACCGAGCAGCAAACCGTGACCACGCCGCCCGAACTCGTCCGCGACCGGCCCGGCATTCCGCAGAGCTACGGCATTCAGAGCGGCGAGGAGGGGATGCTGCCCTGGGCCTGGGCGCGCCGCCGGCTGGAAGTCGCGCAGAACTACTGGATCTGCAGCACGCGCCCGGACGGACGGCCGCACGCCATGCCGGTCTGGGGCGTGTGGGTGGACGACGTGCTGCTCTTCGGCACTGGCCGCGACACGCGCAAGGCGCGCAACATCGCCGCCAATCCGCACGTCGCCATGCACCTGGAGAGCGGCGACGACGCCGTGATGGTCGAAGGCGTGGTCGAGGAGCTGCGCGACGCGGCGCTGCTGGCGAAGGGCGATGCGGCCTACCTGGCTAAATACATCGACCCGGCCACGGGCGAGGGCTTCCACCTGGCCCAGGTGGAAGGCGGCGACAGTGGCGTCTACTGCCTGCGCCCGCGCCTGGCGCAGGCCTGGCGCGAGGCGAACTACCCCGTCAGCGCCACGCGCTGGCGCTTCGGGATCAGGGGCGTTGCCTAGGGCCACCTGTGCGCTCGGCCGCGGCGTTGAGACGATCGCGCCTTTCGGCATGGCCGGCTTGACAACTAGTTGTTTAGACAACTAAAATGGGGCGTATCCCAGTAGTGAGCACGGCCGGGGGCCGCGCTCGAAAGGTCTCGCTCCATGCCAGCCGCATCCACCGAAAACATTCTCGCCCTGCCGCGCATCGCCCGGCCCGACGCCGCGCAGCGCCAGCGCCCCGTCGCGGGCATCGTCGCCGCGCCCAGCATGCTGGAGGGCGCCGGCTTCCGGGTGCGCCGCCCCTTCCCCGGCATCGACCTGCGCCTCACCGATCCGTTCCTGCTGCTCGACCATCTCGGCGCCGTCGAATATGCGCCGGGCGAGGCGAAGGGCGCGCCCTGGCACCCGCACCGCGGCTTCGAGACCGTGACCTACGTGATGGACGGCGCGCTCGCCCACCACGACTCCACCGGCGGCGGCGGCGTGATCACGGACGGCGCCACACAGTGGATGACGGCCGGCGCCGGCATTCTGCACGACGAGATGCCGACCGAGGAGCTGGTGCAGAAGGGCGGCCTCTTCCACGGCGTGCAGCTCTGGGTCAACCTGCCGCAGAACCTGAAGTGGACGCCGCCACGCTACCAGGACATCGCCGGCAGCCGGCTGCGGCTGCTCAGCTCCGACGACGGCGGCGCCCTCATCCGGCTGATCGCGGGTGAGCTGGGCGGCTACGCCGCGCCGGGCGTGACCTGGACGCCGATCACCTACGCGCACGCCACGATCTCGCCCGGCGCGCGGCTGAGCCTGCCGTGGCGGCCGGAGTTCAACGCCATGATCTACGCCCTCTCCGGCAGCGGTTCGGTGGGCGCGGAGGGCGTGGCGCTGCGCGAGGGCCAGCTCGCCGTCTTCGGCGCGGGCGATGCGATCACGATCGCCGCGGACGCGACGCAGGAGAGCCGCTCGCCCAACCTGGAGCTGCTGATCCTCGGCGGCCAGCCGATCCGCGAGCCGGTCGCCTCGTACGGTCCCTTCGTGATGAACACGCACGAAGAGATCGTGCAGGCCTTCGCCGACTACCGCGCCGGCCGCATGGGCACGATCCCAGCGACGGAGCTTGAGGCGTAGCCTCTGGCAGACCAGCGTAGCAGGGCGGGCGGTCCACGGCGGACCGCCCGCCCTTTTCTGTTTTGCCGGTAACCCGGCGGCCTCGCCAGGTTGTTTTGTTGTACTTTGGAGCCGCCGAATGCAACAACCTGCACGAGGTTGCGGCGATGCCCGCTCCCGCCTTCTGTCTGCTCTGTGGCGGCGCCCTGGCCGAACGGCTGGTCGACGGCGAGCCACGGCTTGGCTGTACCGCCTGCGCCTGGGTGCACTTCGACAACCCCGTTGCCGTGGCCGGCGTGATCGTGCGCCGCGGCGACGAGGTGCTGCTGGCGAAGCCGCGCGGCGGGCAGGAGTACGTGCTCGTCTCCGGCTTTCTGGAAGCGTTCGAGTCGGTGGAGATGGCCGCCGTGCGCGAGGTGCGCGAGGAGACAGGCTTCGAGGTGGCGATCGAGCGTATCCTCGGCAGCTACTCCTGCCGGCCGATCGGCAAGAACATGGTCTTCATCGTCTGTGTCGCGCGGCTGTGGGGCGGCGAGTTGCGCGTGGACGAAGAGCTGGACGACGCCCGCTGGTTTCCGCTGGACGCGCTGCCGCGCTGGCCGGCGGAGTGGCCCGTGGCGCGGGCGTTCGCGGACCTGATCCCCATATCGGTGTAGTGACGGGCTGCTCGTCTTTGGCGGCGCGGTTCGACCGCGCCGCGCGACGGCCGGCCCCGCCGCTCTCCTCGCCGCCCTCTCCGTGTCGGTCGTTCCCATGCCTGGTAGGGTCCCAGGGCCTACCTGCCCGCGCCCGGGTTCGCGCCCCACCTAGCACGACCGTCGCCTCTCCGTGAGCCAGGAGCGGGCGCAGGGACGGTGGTGAGGATGAGGCCCACCGCGATTGCCACGATTTCGCCCGCCACGCCGAGTTCGTGTATATCTTGACACCAAGTGCCGCTGGTGATAGTACTTAGTGTGTAGATAACACTTACTGCGGTCGGCCGCGGGTCGGAGGGCAACCATGGTCACCACCATCTCTTTGGACGCTGCGAAGGACGGCGCGGGCATCCCCGACGCCGCCTGTGAAACGGGCATCGCCACCGTGCCGCTGGTCGAAGAACGCAGCTTCCGCCAGTGGCAGGTCGAGATTCCCGCCCGCTACCGCGGCGTCGGTATCGACGCGTTGACGGCGCGCATCCGCGCCGCCCGGGCCGCCGTCGGCAGCCGCGCCGTGATCCTCGGCCACCACTACCAGCGCGAGGACATCATCCAGTTCGCCGACGTGCGCGGCGACTCGTTCAAGCTGGCGCAGTGGGCGGCGGAGCAACGCGGCGTCGAGTACATCGTCTTCTGCGGCGTGCACTTCATGGCCGAGAGCGCCGACATCCTCACCGCGCCGGAGCAGCAGGTGATCCTGCCCAACCTGGCCGCCGGCTGCTCGATGGCCGACATGGCGCAGCCGGGCGACGTGCTCAAGGCCTGGGCGAGCCTGCAGCGCGAGGGCATCGACGGCATTGTGCCCGTCACCTACATCAACTCCGCCGCCGCGCTCAAGGCGTTCGTCGGGCGCAACGGCGGCATCGTCTGCACCTCCAGCAACGCCGGCGCCGTGATCGAATGGGCGTTTCAACGCGGCAGGCGCGTCTTCTTCTTCCCCGACCAGCACCTGGGCCGCAACACGGCGCTCAAGCTCGGCATTCCCGACGATGAGATGGCGCTCTGGGACTATGACTGGCCCTTCGACGACCTGGGCGGCAACCGCGTCGAGCAACTGCGCCGCAGCCGCGTGATTCTCTGGCAGGGCCACTGCAACGTGCACGCGCGCTTCAGCGTGCCGCAGATCGAGCAGGCGCGGCGCGACTATGCCAACGTGCGCGTGATCGTGCACCCGGAGTGCACGCGCGAGGTCGTGGCCGCGGCCGACGCCTCCGGCTCGACCGAGTTCATCGCGCGGCAGGTGGCGGAGGCGCCGGCCGGCAGCGTGCTGGCGATCGGCACCGAGATCAACCTCGTCAACCGCCTGGCGAACGAGCACCCGGAGAAGACCGTCTTCTGCCTCGACCCGATCTTCTGCCCCTGCTCGACCATGTACCGCGTGCACCCGGCCTACCTCTGCTGGGTGCTGGAAGAGCTGGCCGAGGGCCGTGTGGTCAACCGCATCCAGGTCGACGATGAGACGGCCCACTGGGCGCGCATTGCGCTCGAGCGCATGCTGCAGGTGCGGTGAACGCCATGAGCACCTACGACCGCTTCGATCGGATCATTGTCGGCTCCGGCGTCGCCGGGCTGAGCGCCGCGCTGGCGGCGCGGGGGCAGGGGCGTACGCTGCTGCTCGCCAAGGATGCCCTTGAAGAATCGAACACGCGCTACGCCCAGGGCGGCATCGCCGCGGCGCTCGGCGCCGACGATTCGCCCGCCCTGCACCTGGGCGACACGCTGGCGGCCGGCGCCGGCCTGGTGGACGAGCCGGCGGCAGCCGTGCTCACCGCCGCCGCGCCGCGGCGCATCGACGAACTGCTGGCGCTGGGCGTGCCCTTCGATCGAGATAGCCATGAAGGCGGCCGCGTGGCGCTGGGGCGCGAGGCGGCGCACAGCGCCCGCCGCATCGTGCACGCGGGCGGCGACAGCACCGGCGCCCGCCTGGAGGAGACGCTGGCCGGCCGCGTGCGCGAGGCCGCGGGCGTCGAGCTGCGCGAGCAGACGCTGGTCACGCGCATCCTGGTCGAGCATGGCCGGGTAGGCGGCGTGGAGGCGCTCGACGGCCGCACGGGCCGGCTGGAACAGATCGCGGCGCCGGTGGTGATTTTGGCCACGGGCGGCGCCGGTCAGCTCTACCGCTACACGACCAATCCCGCCGTTGCCACCGCCGATGGCGTGGCGCTTGCGTATCGGGCCGGCGCCGAAGTGCAGGACCTTGAGTTCTTCCAGTTCCACCCCACGGCGCTGCGCCTGTCCGGCGCCCCGACGTTCCTGATCTCCGAGGCGGTGCGCGGCGAGGGCGCGATCCTGCGCGACGCCGCCGGCCGCGCCTTCATGGCCGAGTACGACGCGCGCGCCGAGCTGGCGCCGCGCGACGTGGTCGCCCGCGCGATCCACGAGGAGATGACGCGCGAGGACGCGGACCGCGTGTACCTCGACCTCACACACCTGCCGGCCGAGCGCATCAGGGCGCGCTTCCCCGGCATCGCCGCCGCCTGCCTCGGCTACGGGCTGGACATCACCCGCGAGCCGATCCCCGTCGCGCCCGCCGCGCACTACCTGATGGGCGGCGTGCGCACCACGCCCTGGGGCGAGACCAACGTGCGCGGCCTGTTCGCCTGCGGCGAAGTCGCCTGCACGGGCGTGCACGGCGCCAACCGCCTCGCCAGCAACTCGCTGCTCGAGGGGCTGGTCTTCGGTGAGCGGGCGCTAAAGCGGTCATTGGAGAACGTCGAGCCCGCCGTGCCGGCAGCGGAGGCGCGGGCGCTGCCGGCCGCGCGGCCGGGCGAGGCCGGGCCGCCGGCGCTTGATGAATTGCAACGGCTGCTGTGGGACGAGGCCGGCATCGTGCGCCGCGGCGAGAGGCTGGCGTACGCCTGCAACGTGCTCGGCGCCTGGCAGTGCAGCCTGCCGCCGGCCGGGGATCGCGCCGCCCACGAGCTGGCGAACCTGCTGCTGGTTGGGCGGCTGCTGAGCGAGGCGGCGCTGCGGCGGCGCGAGAGCCGCGGCGCCCACTTCCGCAGCGACTTCCCGCTGCCCTCGCCCGCAGGGCTGCGGCACTTCACCTGGCGGAGGGACGCCGATGCCCGCGACTGAACCACCACCCAACGCGACGCTGATCGATCCGCGCCTCGGCGCCGCGCCGGAGGCCGGCACGCTCGACCCGGCGCTGCTCGCCGATCTGGCGCGGCGGGCGCTGGCCGAGGACGGCGCCTTCCAGGACGTGACGACCGCGGCGACGGTCGAGCCGTGGCAGCGCGGCACGGGCACGGTGCTGGCGAAGGCCGAGGGCGTGCTGGCCGGCCTGCCGGTGATGGCCGCCGTCTTCGCGGAGGTCGATGCGCAGCTCGCGTTCACGCCGCTGCGGCTGGACGGGGAGCGCGTGCGGCGCGGCGACCGGATCGCCACGATCGAGGGCTGCTTCGCGGCGATGCTGCGCGGCGAGCGCACGGCGCTGAACCTGCTGCAGCGGCTCTCCGGCGTGGCCACGGCCGCGGCGCGGGCGGTCGCGGCGGTCGAGGGGCTGCCGGTGCGCATCGTCGACACGCGCAAGACGACGCCCGGCCTGCGGGCGCTGGAGAAGTACGCCGTGCGCGCCGGCGGCGGCCATAACCACCGCTTCAACCTCACCGACGGCGTGCTGGTCAAGGACAACCACCTGGCGGCGCTGCGGTCGCGCGGGCTCGGCATCGCCGACGCGGTGCGGCTGGCGCGGCAGCGCGCCCCGCATACGCTGCGCGTCGAGCTGGAGGTGACGACGCTGGCCGAGCTGGACGAGGCGCTGGCCGCGGGCGCGGAGATCATCTTGCTGGACAACATGCCTGCCGCGGAGATGGCCGAGGCGGTGCGCCGCTCCCGCGGCCGGGCGCTGACCGAGGCCTCCGGCGGCATCACGCCCGACACGGCGCGCGCCGCCGCCGAAACCGGCGTCGACCTGATCTCGCTCGGCGCCCTCACCCACTCCGCCCCCGCGCTCGACATCAGCCTGGAGTTGGCGCTGGCGGACTGAGCGACCGCGAGCTTTGGCAGGCTGCTGAAAAGTCCCCGGCGGGCCAAATCCAGCGTCGTTATGGCGAGCTGCAGGCGTGTCTTGTCAAGACCTCCTGGCGTTCCGGAGGGGTTTTCAGCACCCTGTCAGGGCGGGAGCTTCTAACAGCCGCGATCCGTTCCCGGTGCAACATGAGTGGTGCCCTTCCGCGTCGCTCCGATCTCGTCTTGCGATTTCTGCAAACTGGTCCGCGGAGCTGTGGAAGATGCCGTGTACGTCGGCCTCTGCCAGCTTATCGCCCTCACCACCCACGGCAATGCTGACCGATCCGTACAACCGCTGGAACTTCTGTCGATCTCTCGCCCCCTGTTGATTCCGTCTGAAAACTGACCCACCGTCCGCCGGAAACCTGACCCGTCTCCCCAGGACGCCGACCCTCGCTGTGAGACCACAGCGAGGAGACCACTGAGGAGATGCTGCCGTTGGACGCCTGGACCACGATTCGCTACCTGCACGCCCAGGGCAAGCCGATTCGCACCAGTGCCCGCGAGTTGCGGCTGGCCCGCAACACCGTCCGCGCCGCGCTCAAGGGCGACACGCCGCCGCACTACACCCGCCCGCCAAAGCCCAATCCGCAGCTCGTGCCGTTCCACACGGCGATTCGCCGCATGGCCCTGGAGCAAGGGCTGATTGGCACCCGCATCCTGCGCGAGCTGCAGGCGCAGGGCTACACCGGCGGCAAGACCGCGCTCTACCGCTCCTTGCACACGCTCACCGCCACCCAGCCCGACCCCCGCGTGACGGTCCGCTTCGAGACGGCACCGGGCGAGCAGGGCCAGTTCGATTGGTCGCCCTACACCGTCACCCTCGGCGAGCAGCCGACCAGCATCGTCGCCTTCGGGCTGACGCTGGGCTACAGCCGGCGCAAGCATCACTGGGTGAGTTGTGACGAGACGCAGAGTTCGGTCTTCGAAGCGCTCGCGGCCGGCTTCCAACATTTCGGCGGCGTGCCCAAGGAGTTGCTCGTCGATAACGCCCGGGTCTTCGTGCAGCAGGCGCAGCCCGAGCGCTTCACCTGGAACCCGCACTTCCTCGCCTTCTGCGGGCACTACCGCGTCGAGCCCATCGCCTGTGCACCCTACTGGCCGCGCACCAAGGGCAAGGTCGAGCGGCCCTTCTTCTATCTGGAGCAGCACTTCATCAAGGGCGGCAGCTGGGCCAGCTTCGAGGCCTTCAGCGCTGACCTGGCCCAGTTCGTCGCCGAAGACCTGGATGTCCGCGTCCACGGCACGACCCGAGAACGGCCGCTCGACCGCTTCGTGCGCGAGCAGCCGCAGCTCACCCCGTTGCCGGCGACGGCGTTTGTGGGGACGCACGAGCACACCCGGACCGTGAGCTGGGACTGCCTCGTCGCCTTCGCCGGCAGCCGCTACTCGGTGCCCTGGGCCTACGCCGGCCAGCCGGTCTGGGTACGCAGCTCCCAGGGTATGCGGCTCAGCGCACGCAATCAGCAGGGTGCCGTCATCGCCACGCATCTCCTGGCGACGGTCAAGGGCAGCACGGTCAGCGACCCGGCGCACTACGACGGCCTCGCCCCGCGCTTGCCCAAGACACGCGCCTTGGCGACGCAGGCCTTCCGGCACGCGCTTCCCGGAGTACGACTGGTTCCTGGAGGGGCTGTACACGCAGCACGTCCCCAACGGCACGGCCCACCTGCGCGCCATCCTCGGGCTCGCCGAGCTCTATCCCGGCGAGGCGCTCTGCGCCGCCTTCGCCGCAGCCCGCCAGTACCAGAGCTTCAATCACGCGTTTGTGCGCGGGGTACTGGAAGCCGGGGGGAGCACGGCCACACCGCCGGTGCCGAGCACGGGACCGCCGCGCGCACCACGTGGCAGCATGACCGCCGACCTGGGCGTCTACCAGGCGGTGTTGGAGGGGCGGCGATGAGCGAGAGTGAGAGCGAGCGGCTGCGGAGTCAGCTCAAGCGGCTGGGGCTGTCGACGATGGCGGCGCACTTCGAGGAGGCCGCATTGCTTGCGGCGAAGAGCGAGCTGAGCTACACCGCCTTCCTGGCACGGCTGGCCGACGAGGAGCTGGCGAGCAAGCACGACCGCGGCGTGAGCCTCCGCCTGCGCAAAGCCGGCTTCCCGGCGCTCAAGACGCTGGAGCAGTTCGACTTCCGCTTCCAGCCCACCCTGCCCGCCGCCCGCATCCGCGAGCTGGCGAGCCTCGGCTTCGTGGAGCGCAAGGAGAACGTCGTCCTGGTCGGCCGGCCGGGCGTGGGCAAAACCCATCTGGCCACAGCGCTGGCGATGAAGGCCTGCCAGGTCTCCCAGCGGGTGCAGTTCGTGCCGGCGCCGCTCTTGCTGGACCAGTTGCTGGCGGCCGCGGTCGCGCACGGGCTGGCCAAGCAGCTCGAAGCCTACGGGCGGCTGCACCTGCTGGTCGTGGATGAACTCGGCTATCTGCCCATGGACAGCCAGCGGGCGACGCTGTTCTTCCAGCTGATCAGTCATCTGTACACGCGCACGGCGGTGATCGTCACCAGCAACGTGGCGTTCGAGGGCTGGGGCCGGGTCTTCGGTGGGGACGAGCTGATCGCCGCGGCGATTCTGGACCGGCTGCTGCACTACAGCCACGTCTTCTTGATTACGGGCCCGAGCTACCGGATGCGGGACAAACAGGCCATGCTCGGCGAGCCGCCCGACCCCACGGCCAGCCCCCCGGCGGCCTAACCGGCGCGCCCGGCGCCACGGCGTGGCGCAGGAGGTGTACGCTTTCGACACTTCGAAATTTCGAAGGAGCCGGTACCCAGAGACCAAGGAGGGGGGTCACTTTTCAGGCGGACGCACGGGTCAAGTTTCACGCGGAATCTACACCCCCTTCACCAGCCGGAGGGGCGAACGACTCTGCAGCCGCAGCATGGCTCCTGTGAGCTGCCCCTCAGCAGTATGACGTGGTCGGCCGTGGCGACGGTGCCTTACGCTGTGACTGCGTCTCGCGTGGCCATGCGCCAGGCTCACCCAAGAGCCACCCCGCGGAGACCCGCAACGCTGCGGCCAAGCCCACCAGCTCGATGTCCGTCACTTCGCGCAGGCCGATTTCAATCTTGGCCACCGCCACCTGGTCGAGGGGATAGCCGGCGACCTGCAGCCGCGCGGCGAGCTGCAATTGCGTGAGGCGAGGCAGGTGGCGATACCGTGCTTCGCGCACCCGCGGGCCGACCAGGTTACGAGCGGGCATAGATTCAGTGCATGTTCCGTGCAGGGAACCAAAATGCCCGGCAATCCTATGCCCACGCCTTGCATTTTTGTTCCACCAGAGGAACATGAACAGCATCGCTCACCAATTCGTCACCAATCGTGCAGCGGCCGTGCGCACAGCCGCGCCGCCCAAGTCGCGATGAGGACTCCGCGTGATGCGCAAGCTTGCATCGCATGCCGGTGCCGACGGAACGGCGCCGCGTTATCCGGTAGGTATGCAGACTCTGCTGATCAGGACCGTGAGTGGCTGTCGCGCGGTCCCTGTCTACTCCCTGCGCAATCCCCAGCACCACGAGCCGATTGGGCGGGCCCTGGCCACAGGCCAAACCGCAGCCTTCTACGTTGGTCTGTACGGCATCGTCAAGGCCGTCCGGGCAGCGTGGGTCGCCCACGACGCCGCCGAAACCTACTGGCGGATCAAGGCCGGGCGACCACGCTACGCCAAGGTGCCGCTGCTCGCCAAACCGCAGCAGGCGCTCCGGCTGATTGACTTTGTGCCCGTCCACCCCGCCTTCCGACATCTGGCCCGGCGCGACCGCTTCGAGCGGCTGTGGACGAGCCACGGCGCACCACTCCACGTCATCGCGCCGTTGCGACAGCCGCTCCGCTTTCTCGACCCGGCCTTCGTCACCTCGCCGGCAGACCTCGACGCCTACCGACGAGACGATGCCCGGGCCGTCGACCGAGCTGTGGCCGCGCCGACGGCCAGCTTCTTCTGGATGGCCGACCCAACCTGGGAAGACCTCGCTACCTTTACCCAACTCTTCAGCACCGCGCGGGCGTTCTACGGTGCGTCGTCGTTCAACGAACACGGCCAGCCGCCGCCGTACACCTTTGCCCAGCTCGCCAGCTACGTTGAAGGAACAGAAGGGAACCAATTCGACCTCGTCATCAACGACGAGCTGTACGAGCGGACCGGTGCCTTCAGCTCGCACACCCAAGTTCGGCTGCCCCTGGTCGACGAGCCAGCCGAACTCGTGGTGGTCCGCCGTGGTGCCGTGAGCCCCGAATGGTTAGCCGACAGTACCGGCTACCCAGTGCGCGTCCTCGGCAGCGCCGGGGTTGCCTCGCGCTCGCCCGGTCTGACGGACGCGGAGCTGCGCGCCGGGCTGGAACGGCTGCGGGCGTGGCGCAGCGCATGAGGAGACTGTCCGCTTCACCACCACTCAGCGTGTTTGGCAGTGGCCGCTTGCGGCTCGATGAGCGCCTGGTCGTCGCGGCGCTCGCCGTCATCGCCGCCGCCTGGTTTCACGCCGCCAGCTACACGGCGGCCGAAGGCGCCCACCCAGCGAAACGCTGGCTTTTTCGCCGGAGCGCCGACGCCTTCGCGCTCGTCGCCTGCTACGCCCTCGTCCGCCTGTGGACCTGAGTTCAAACGCACCGTGAGGCCTGCCATGGCTGTCTCATCATCACCCGCCGCCCCAGCCGTCCATCGCTGGTCGGCGCCGACGCTGCGCCAGCGGCGCTTCCGCTTGCTCGACACGACGCTGCGCGATGGCGTCCAGGCGCCGCACATCCGCCAACCGACCCTAGCCGAGAAGCTGCGCATCATTGACTTCGACGCGGTGCTGGGCATCGCCGCCATCGACCTCTGCCTGCCCGGCGTCGGCGGCCAGTATTTCGCCGAGGGCGTGGAGTGTGCACGCTACGTGCGTGCGCGCTATCCAGCCATCGATGTTGTGGTGCTCGCACGCACGTTGGCCAGCGACATCGATGCCACCCTCGACTTCGCCAGTCAAATCGGCGGCCCCCTTTCAGCCATCCTCTTTCGCGGCAGCAGCGACCTGCGCCTCGCCGCTGAGGATTGGAGCGAAGACCAGATTGTCGCCGACATGCGGCGCTGCGCCGCCCGGCTCACCGCCCACGGCCAGCGGGTCATCTGTGCCACCGAGGACACCACCCGCTCCCGACCCCAGCTCCTGACGCGGCTCTTCGCCCCCGCGCTGGACATCAGCCTGGAGCTCGCGCTGGCCGAATAGAAGAGGCAGAGGCCGGCATCGTTTGACGCGATTTCTGCGCGAAACGTATAGTCGCGATACCGCGAGGCGAGCGGGCGAGGGCTGGCGATGCGCGATTTTTCTGCTTACACGCTCGATCAAGTCTGCCGGCTCACAGGGCTGACGCGCCGGCAGCTCGCGTACTGGGATCGCACCGGCTTCTTCTCTCCTGCTTGCGCTTCAGAAAACCGGAGCGCACCGTACAGCCGCGTGTACACGTTCAAGGATGTGGTGGGTTTGCGGACGATTGCGCGGCTTCGCAAGGCGCCGCACAGCATCCACCTGCGGGAGCTGCGCCAGGTGGCATCCTGGCTCGATCAACATCCTGCCGAGTCCTGGCCCAGCCTGGTCTTTTTCATCGCCGGCAAGCACGTGTACTTCGACGATCCTGAAAGCGGTGTCCGGCTCGCGGCCAGACCGAAGGGCCAGAGCGTGCTGCCCATCAGCATGGCCCCGATCATGGCCGAGATGCGAGCAGAGATTGAGAGCCTCAAGCAACGTACGCCGGACATGATCGGCCGGGTCGAGCGGCGCCGCTACGTGGCGCACAATGCGCCGGTGCTCGCAGGCACCCGCATCCCGACTTCCGCCGTCTGGAACCTGGCGAAGGCGGGCTACGATGCCGCCGCGATCGTCCGCGAGTATCCCCGTCTCCATGCAGAAGACGTGGAGGGAGCGCTCGCTTACGAAACCAAACGCCACCTCCGCGCCGGCTAACCGCGGTGCCGATGCTGCTGCTCATGGACGAGAATGTGCCGGACTCGGTCGCGGCCTTCTTCCGTGAGCGCGGGCATGAAGTCCATCTCGTTCGTGACCTGTTTCCCCCCGCCACACCCGATCAGGTCATTGCCCTTGCCGGCGATCGCGAGCATGCGATCGTGGTGACCTGGAATCATAAGGACTTCAAGCGCCTTGCCGCGCGCATCCCGGTCGGCGAGCGCTTGCATTTCCACCATCTGGGCCGCATCAACTTCCGCTGCAACGAGGCGCATGGCCGCCGGCGCGCCGAAGCGCTAATCGAATGGATCGAGTTTGAGTTCGAGCAAGTGCAAAGGCGCAGCGACAAGCGCTTGATGATCGAGATCGGAGAAACGAGCTTCCGCGTAATCCGCTGATCCTCCTCACCGCCGGGCCAGAGGCAGCCCCGGTAGGGCAGGCAAAGCGTTCGTCGCTCATGGCGCTCACCAGGCGCCGGGCGCCTGCCAGACGTTCTCACCGCCGACGACGGTGAGCAGCACGCGCGCCTGAGCGATCTGCTCCGGCGGGCAGGTGTAGATGTCACGGTCCAGCACGACGAAGTCGGCGTACTTGCCCGGCTCGATCGCGCCGGCCACGTCCTCGTCGAAGCCGGCGTAGGCCGCCCAGCGCGTGAAGGAGAGCACCGCCTCGGCCCGCGTCATGCACTGCTCCGGGCGCCAGGGCTGCAGCGGGCCGCCGGGGCGCGATCGCGTCACGCCCGCGGCGATGCCCAGCAGCGGATTCGGCGACTCCACGGGGAAATCCGAGCCGCCGGCGATCGTCACGCCGCTGTCCAACAGCGACCGCCAGGCGTAGGCGCCGGTCACGCGGTTGCCCAGCCGCTTGTCCGCCCAGGCCGAGTCCGAGGTGCAGTGCGTCTGCTGCATCGAAGGGATCGCGCCCAGGCGGCGGAAGCGCGGAATCTCGGCCGGCGCCAGGATCTGCGCGTGCTCCACCCGCGGCCGTTTGTCGCGGTCGCCGGCCAGCGCCCGCTCGTAAGCGTCGAGCACGCTGCGGTTGGCGCGGTCACCGATCGCGTGCGTGCAGACCTGGAAGCCGTGCTGGATGGCGTCGCTCGCCCAGCGCTCCAGGTCGGCGCTTGACGCCAGCTCCAGGCCGCTGTTTTCGGGGTCGTCGGAGTAGGGCGAGAGCAGCGCCGCGCCGCGTGAGCCGAGGGCGCCGTCGGCGTAGAGCTTGATCGCGCTGATCGAGAGCCGGTCGCGGTAGCGCCGCTCCGGTCCGCGCTCGCGCCAGGCCTGCCAGGTCTTGCCCGGCCCGTTGATCGCGCCCAGCACGCGCAGCGGGAAACGGCCGGCGTCGATCAGGCCCTGATACGTCGCGATCGTGCGCTCGTCCACGCCCATCTCGTGAACGCCGGTCAGGCCGAAGCGCAGACACTCCTGCACCGCCGCCTCGACCGCCACGCCCAGGTCATCGTCGCCCAGCGGGGGAATCAGCTCGCGCACCAGCCCCATCGCCTGATCGATCAGCACGCCGCTGGCGTGGCCGCCGGCGTCGCGCAGGATGCGGCCGCCGGGCGGATCGGGCGTGCCGTCGTCGATGCCGGCCGCCTTCAGCGCCGGCGAGTTCACCCAGAGCGCGTGGCCGTCGACGCGGGTGAGCGCGACGGGGTTGTGCAGCGTGAGGTGGTCAAGCGCGGCGATCGTCGGGAAGGCGCCGCCGGGCCAGGTGGTCTGGTCCCAGCCGCGGCCCGTGACCCAGGCGCCGTGCGGCCGCTCGGCGGCGCGGGCGGCCGCACGGCTCGCGGCGTCCTCGGCCGAGGCGGCGCCGCTCAGGTCGACGTTCAGCCGCGACTCTGCCAGGTTGCGCAGGTGCGCGTGCGCGTCGATCAGGCCGGGCAGCACCGTGCGGCCGCGCAGGTCGATCTCGTCGCCGCGCGGCGGCAGTTCGTCGGCCGCGCCGACGGCGGTGAAGCGCCCACCCTCGGCGGACATCGCGGCGGCCAGTGTGCCGGCGCGGGCCTGGGTGTAGATGCGGCAGTTGACGAAGCGCATGAAGCACGTCTCCAGAGTCGTGGCTCGGCGGGGCCGGTCCCGCGTGATCGCGCGGTCAGGCTTGCGCCCGCAGTCGTGGTGTTTCGAATGCCGCGGACCCGCGATATGCTGTTCGTGTACGGTCAATCCCCCGTTTGGTCTGCCGGGTATGAGCGGCAGACTTCGCGAGTACTAGGGCGGGAGTAGCGCGGCGCTCGCCTGTTTCGGTCATGATCGACGCCGGCACGGCACGCGTATTATGTGCGCGGAACAGTTCTCATTGGTCAAACAGTGGTCAAACAGTGGTCAAACGGCGCTCAAACGGTCAACTGGTTCCACGGTCGAAAGGCAGACGCTCATGGCAGGCCCGACAGGCGACTCCCTGCACCCCGCCACGTCCCAGGCTCCTCACCAGATTCGCGTGCTTGTCGTGGATGATAACGTGCTCTTCCGTGAAGGGCTGGTGGCCCTGCTCAAGCAGTACGACGACATCATGATCGCCGGGCAGGCCACCAACGGCCACGACGCCGTGCGCAAGGCGACGCTGGTGCGGCCCGACGTGATCCTGATGGACATCTCCATGGCCAACATGGGCGGCGTCGAGGCGGCGCAGCACATCCATCAGGAGGTGCCGCACGTGCCGATCGCCATGCTCACCGTCTCCGACCAGGACGACGACCTCTTCGGCGCGATCCGCGCCGGCGCACGCGGTTATCTGCTGAAGACGGTCGGCATCGAGGAGCTGCACGAGGCGCTGCACACGCTCTACGAGGGCGGCACGACGATCACGCCGCACCTGGCGCGGCGGCTGCTCGAAGAGTTCAACCGGCTCACCGCCGGCCGCCGCGCGGGCGGTGAGGAGGAGGTTGCTAAGCTCACGGCGCGCGAGCGCGAGGTGCTGGAGCTGGTGGCGATGGGCCAGAGCAACCAGGAGATCGCGGACAAGCTGGTCGTCGCTGTCAACACGGTGAAGGTGCATCTGCGCAATACGCTGGAGAAACTGGAGCTGCGCAACCGCCAGCAACTCGCGGCCTTCGCCGTCTCACACGGCCTGATCACCGACATCCGTGGTGAAGGTCGCGACGACGAGTAGCGCCCTGGCCCACCGCATCCGTCTCTGGACCGACCGCGCCGCCGGGCGTCCGAGTGCGCCTCTGGCGCTGCCAGCGCGGTAGGATGGGAGGGTGACTGTACAGCATTCTCCTCCATCCCCGGCCGAGAGCGGCGCGGCCTTGCCCGTCGTCGCCATCGTGGGCCGGCCCAACGTGGGCAAGTCGGCGCTCTTCAACCGGCTCGTCGGCGGGCGCGTGGCGCTGGTGGAAGACCTGCCCGGCACCACGCGCGACCGCATCTACGGCTCCGTCGATTGGCCGCGCCGCCCCTTCCGCCTGATCGACACCGGCGGCCTCGAAGACGGCGCCGCCGGCGGCTACCCGGCGCTGATCCGTATGCAGATCCGGCGGGCGATCGACGAGGCCGCCGTGATCGTCTTCGCGGTAGACGCCCGCGACGGCCTCACCGCGGCCGATCTCGAAGCCGCCGAGCTGCTGCGCCGCGCCGATCGCCCGGTCGTGCTCGTCGCCAACAAGGCGGACAACGCGGCCCGCCGCGCCGACCTGGCGCAGTTCTACGGCCTCGGCTTCGGCGAGCCGATCGCCGTCAGCGCTTACCACGACAGCGGCATTCCCGACCTGCTCGACGCGCTGGAGCCGTATCTGCCCGCGGCCGAGGCGCCGGCGGACGCGCAAACGCTGCGCATCGCCATCGTCGGCCGGCCCAACGTGGGCAAGTCGGCGCTGCTCAACGCGATCCTCGGCGAAGAGCGTGTGATCGTCAGCAGCGTGCCGGGCACCACGCGCGACGCGATCGATACGGCCTTCAGCTTCGAAGGCCATGAACTCGTGCTGGTCGATACGGCCGGCATCCGCCGCCGCGGCCACATTGATCCGGGTGTGGAGAAGCACAGCGTGCTGCGGGCGCAGGAGGCGATCGAGCGGGCCGACGTGGTGCTGGCTGTAATGGATGCGACGGAAATGCTGACCGCGCAGGACGGCCACATCATCGGCTTCGCCGAAGAATCGCTCCGCTCGCTGGTGATCGTGCTCAACAAGATCGACCTGATCGAGCGCGTGGGCGAGTGGCGGGCGGACCTGACGCGGCTGATCCGCCGGCGCGTGAAGTTTGCGCCCTGGGCGGAGGTCGTCTTCGTCTCGGCGCGCGAGCGGCTGGGCATTGACGAGCTGCTGCGCGACGCCGTGGCCGCCGGGGAGGCGCGCAACGGCCGCATCGGCACGCCGCGGCTCAACCAGATCGTGAAGCGGGCGCTGGTGAAGCACAGCCCGCCGGCGGTAAGCGGCAAGCGGCTGCGCGTGTTCTACGTCACGCAGGCGGAGACGCAGCCGCCGACGTTTGTGTTCTTTGTGAATAACCCGGATCTGGTTCATTTCTCGTATGCGCGGTACCTTGAGAACTGCCTGCGCGAGGCGTTCGCCTTCCGCGGCACCCCGATCAAGCTCACGTTTAAGGGCAGGAGCGGCGCCGAATGACCTGGCAGTACGTCCTCGTCGCGGCGATCGGCTACTTCTGCGGCGCGGTGCCGTCTGGGGTGTGGGTCGGCAAGCTCGCGCGCGGCATCGACATCCGCGAGTACGGCAGCGGCAAGACGGGCTTCACCAACAGCATGCGCGTGCTCGGCTGGAAGCTCGCCGCCGTCGTCTTCCTGCTCGACCTGGCGAAGGGCGCCGTGCCGGTGCTGATCGCCCGCAGCTTCTTCGCCGGGGCGCCGGTACAGGCCGTGGCGGGGATCGCCGCGATGGTGGGCCACATCTGGCCGGTGTACGTCGGCTTCCGCGGCGGCCGCGCCGTGCTGGTCGCCTTCGCCGCCACGACGGTGATGATGCCGCTGCTGGGGCCGATCATGATTGCGATCGGCCTCGCCATCGCCCTGCCGTTCGGCTACATCTCGCTCGCCTCGGTGGTCGGCAGCGGCGTGATGGCGGGGATCATCGCCGCGCTCGCCTTCCTCGACCGCGTGCCGCCTGAGCTGCGCGTGCCGCACGCCTACGGCGTCTTCGGCGTGGTGGCCGCGACGATGATCGTGGTGCTGCACCGGGACAACATCCAGCGGCTGCGCGCCGGCACCGAGCCGAAGTTCGGCCACGGCGGCCGGCGCCGCCCCGGCCAGGCCGACAGCCGGCCGTAATCAACCAGCAAAATATCCTCCGTGCGACGGGCCAAGATGGCTTTTGACGCGGGAGCAGAACCCGCTGCCGGCGACGAGGCCGCCGATCGCCGCGCGCTCGAAGCGCTGGTGATCGACAATCCGGACCTCGAGTGGCTGGAGGTGCTGCTGGACGAGTTCAACATCTTCGAGGCCGCCGGCTGGACGCGGCAGGAGGCGCGCCACTCCGACTTCCTCGCCTTCCTGCTCGACCCGCGCCAGACGCATGGCCTCGGCGACACCTTCGTGAAGCGCTTCCTGCAGCGCGTGCTGCAAGGAGCCGGCGGCGCCCAACTGCCGATCAGCCCGATCGAGCTGGACCTCTGGAGCCTCGACGGCCTGCTGGTGCTGCGCGAGTGGCAGAGAATCGACATCCTGCTGCTGGACGAAACGCACAAGCTCGCCGTGATCATCGAGAACAAGATCGACAGCGGCGAGCACGACGACCAGCTCGATCGCTATTGGAAGGCCATCGCGGCGCAACATCCCGGCTGGACGCAACTCGGAATCTACCTGACCCCGGACGGCGCAGCGCCGAAACATCGGGCGTATCTACCGGGTGACTATGCCCTCGTCATCAACCTCATTGAAGCCTTGCTGGAGAGCCGAGCGGCGTCTCTTGGCGCAGACGTGCAGACATCGCTTCGTCACTATACGCGAATGCTTCGGAGATACATTGTGAACGACTCTGAGATCGGTGACCTTTGTCGACGTATCTACCAGAAGCATCGCCGGGCGCTTGAACTCATAATCCAGTACCGACCGAGCCTGGAATCGCGCCCGTTGACCATCATTTCGGATCTGATCGAGCAATCTTCGGATCTGCTGCGACTTCAAGTCCGCACGAACACTGTGTCATTCGCTCCCCTTGAGTGGGACATCCCGGAGCTGCGCACGGGCACGTCGCCTCTCCCCTCTCTGCCAACCTAAGGTGAGACAATCGAAGTCTCGAAATTAGTGTAGGGCGGGGAGAGAAACGCCTGATGGTTGCCGAACCAATCCCCGCAGACCGTTCCCCCCTTCAAGGCCGTCCCCCGATGGCGGCAGTTCCC